>JBEBJC010000293.1:0-9018 GCA_040080105.1 Myxococcota bacterium | reverse complement strand
CGCCCGCGGGGAGCACGGTCTGCGCGAACCCGTCGCGCGCCGGCGCGGGCACCCCGTACAGCGCGGCGAGAGACCGATCGAGGAACGTGGTCCGGGTGGTGAGCAGGTCGCGGTGGTCGGCGTCGGCGTCGAACACCGACCACTCGAGGGTCGCGAGCGTCTCCTCGCGCGCCGCGTCGCCCACCCCGTCGCCCCAGTGCACGAACAGCGCCGGGTCCTTCACCACCCCGGGGACCTCGGCGAGCCGCAGGTGCTGGTCGTAGTACGCGCGGACCCCGCGCCGGGCCCGTGGATCGGCCCACATCCGCTCGGCCTGCGCGCGGCGCTCCTCCGGGTCGGACAGCGCGCCGGACTCGGCCAGCTCGAGCAGCTCCAGGTCGGGCGGGCCAGCCCACAGCAGGTACGACATCCGCGTCGCGAGCTCGGTCCCGCTGAACGCGCCCGCGTCGCCGAGCTCGACCCGGTACACGAAGTTCGGCGACTGCAACACCGCCGCCAGCCCGTACTCGAGCCCGCCCCAGAACGAGCCCAGGGCCTCGCTCGCGCCGTGGGCGATCCCGACCAGCCCGTCGACCTCCTCCGGCTCGAGCGAGCGCCGCCACGCCCCGCGACCCGCGGCCGACAGGAACGCGCCGGCGCAGGCGTCGTCGACATCGCCCTCCGGGGAGCACGGCGAGCCACCGAACGACCACACCGCGTCGCGCAGGGCCGGGTCGCCCGTCACCTGGCCCGCGATCAGGTACGACGCGGCCTCGTACTGCTCGACCCCCAGCGGAGACAACGCCGCCGAGCCCGCGCCCACCGCGAGGAACCCGTCGACCTCGGCGTCGGGCTCGAGCGACACCGGCAACACCACGGCTGGGCCGAACAGATCGCGCACGGTGTTGCCGTACTCGGCGACGGTCAGCCGCCGCAACGTCGCTGCCGCGGGCGCGACCGACGGCTCGGGCCCCCGGGCCGGGGCCGGATCGGCCGAACACCCGACCGCCGACACGAGCCGGAGCGAGACCAGGATCACCGCCCGCCGTCCTGGCTGGGGGCGGGCTCCGCGCGCGGCCACTCGGTGTAGATCTGCCGCCCGACCAACATGCCGCGCAGCATCCCGAACGCGAGGAGCAGCCCGCCGATCCGAGGCTCGAACGACAACATCCGCATGCCGAGCCCGAAGAACACCACCACGGTGAACACGCCGAGCGCCCACCGGATCGCGGTCAATGCCATCGCCCCCTCCTCGGACGCACCATTCGCCCAGGAACGAACCGGCAGTCTAACCCGAACCGACCCGTCCGTCGCGCGGAGTGGCGGCGGACGCCGCGAACCCGGTCCGGAGCAGCGTGGACCACCGACGCGCGTCCTCCTCCCACGTGCCGTACTCGGGGCGCGGGGTGGGCAGGAACGCGGCGACCACCGCCAGGTGGTGCGCGAGCCGGTACCGCTGCAGCCGATCGAGCAGCACCCGCGGGCCCACGTCGGAGTCGAGGCGATCGCGCAGGTGGTGGGCCCGCGCGCCGAGCATCCCGACCACCGCGATCCGCACCTCCGCCGGCAGCGGCGCGAGCCTCAGCTCGAGCTCGGAGGTCGCCCACTGCAACCGCGAGCTCTCGGTCCGGAGCTCGTCGAGGTCGAAGAAGTTCGTCGGCAGCTCGAGCAGCGGCAGCAGCCCGTCGAGGCCGGGGCGCCACTCCGGCGGGGACCCGCCCCGGAGCTGGGCGAACGGGTGGCCCGGATCGGCGGTCGCCGCGCTGCCGAGCCCGGCGACCGTGGCGACGACGAAGTCGATCGGGGTGTCGGAGTCGGTGTACTCCCGCTGGCTCGCGATCACCGGGGTCGACTCGTCGAGCTCGGTGTCGGGGATCCCGGCGAGGTCCTCGGGATCGAACAGCGGACCGACGGCGCGAGGCCCCGACGGCGGATCCCGGTCGTCGTACCACGACTCCTGGTCTTCGAGTTCGTAGTCGGGCTCCTCCGGTCGGCGGAGTGACTCGAACAGCAGCCCCCCGTCTTCTTCGGCGGCCTCGACCATCCCCTGGCCGAGGTCGCGGTACAGGGCGGCGAGCGCCGCGTCGACCTCGGTCACGTCCTTACCGGCGGCCTCCAGCCGGCCGCGGAGCGCCACGGCGCGCCGGGCTTCGGCGAGCAGCTCCAGGACACGGGTATGGGTCGCGCTCGGCATGTCGGAGTCCTCTACGCGGCCCGATGTTACCCTCGCCGCGCCGGTTCTACACCCGTCCGGCGTCGGGTCGCGCGAGAACGCGGGCTCGACCCGCGCCGCGAGCACGTCGTCGGCCGACCGCGGCGGCGAGCCCCGCGACCAGGGCCCACCCAGGGGCGCCTCCGGCGGTGTCGCACCCACCGGACAGCGACAACGCGCACCGACCGACCTTCGGGTCGCGGTCGTCGCAGTCGGCCGGGTGGCGCAGCCCGTCCTGGTCACGGTCGTTGTCGTCGTCGCCCGCGCAGTCCGCGTCGATCCCGTCGTACCACTCGTCCTCGGCCCCGGGGTGGACGTCGGGGTCGGCGTCGTCGCAGTCGTCCGGGGCGAACTCGCACTGGACCCACCCGGCCTCCGCCGACACCTCGTCGAACTCGTCGTCGCTGCCCGCGAGGTCGTCGTCCTCGTCGACCGGGCACAGCTCGTAGCCGTCGCAGTCGTTGTCCCACCCGTCGCCGGGGACTTCGGTGGACCCACACGGCGGCTCGGCCCCGATGTCGTTGTCGATCACCCACGGGTCGGTCCCGCTGGTGAGGCTGACGCTGACACCGCACCGGCCCGGCTCCTCGACGAACTCCACCGCGAGCTCCGGGTTCAGGTCGGCCCCGTACCCGAAGTCGGTCAGCCGACCGAAGTTGTCGGCGAACACGTTCCACTCGAACAGCTCTGGCGGAGGCGACCCGCTGACCGCTGGCGCGCCGCTGGCGCCGACGAACAAGCTGTGATCCGCGGACCACACCGCGTCGATCATCGTGAGCGACGGGCCGACGGTGTCGAGGAACGTGCTGTGGTCGAAGTGGGCCTCCCCATCGACCGCCGCGAAGCCTCCCTGCTGGAACACCGACCGGGTCACGGTGACGTCGCTCGCCATCGTGATCAGCTGGCCGCAGAACCAGCTCCCGGTGACCGTCATCTGGTCGGCGCCGGTGATCGAGATCCACCCGGAGCGCGCCACCACGTCCGTGAGCTCCAGCACGTCGACCTCGCTCGCCACCACCGAGTCGAACGCCAGGCCGTCGAGGGTCACGTTGTCCATGTTCGAGAGGGTCGCCTGGGTCACCGAGCCGTTGGTGGTCCACCGGCCCCCGCGCACCACCAGCTCCCCGTTCGTCGCGTACAACACGCCTCCCGCGGCGCCGTACCCGGAGGCGACGGCAGTCACCTCGGTGTCGATCATCGTGAGGGAAGCCCCGTCCGCCTGGATTTGCACCGACCCGAGCTGCCCCGCGGTGGTGTCGGTCACCGACACCCGCTCGAGCGAGACCACCGAGCCCGCAGCGTACAGCAGCTCCGCTCCTTGGACCTCCGAGCCGGAGAACGTGGTGTCCCGCACGGTCAGCGAGCCGCCGCTCGTCCACAGCGCACCGCCCCCGCCGTTCAACCGCGTCCCGTCGAAGGTGCTGTTCGACAGGGTGAGCGAGCCCGCCTCGAGCTTGATCAGCGGCGACTGGCCCTCGACTTCGGAGACGCTCAGGTCGTACATCGCCACCGCGTCGGCGGCGACGCGGACGATGCCGCTGGTGTCGCCCAAGGTGAACGACGCGCCGATGACGAACCCGTGGATGCTGGTGCCCGCGCCGCCCGATCGCACGTCGAACATCGGGTCGCCGTTGAGCATCGAGAACATCGACACCCCGGAGCCCACGATCTCGACCTGGCGGTCGACCCGGACCGACTCGTACACGAACAGCGGTTCGCCGAGCTGGGGTTGGACCACGATCCGGTCCGCGTCACTGGCCGAGACCGCCGTCGCCAGGTCCGAGTAGTCGCACCCGAACGAGCACACCGTCACTTCGGTCGCCGCTTGAGCTGCCACGAGCCCTCCCGTTCCCTAGGGCCATGCCCGCGGGTCCCGCCCACCTTCGGTCGCCACACCCGGCGCCGTTCCCCGCGCGGTGTCCGACCGGATACATCGGCCGACATGCGCAACCGGTTGCCCCCGTTCGAGTGCGAGATCGAGGCGCTCGGCCCCCGCGGCGTGGGCCGCGCCACCGCTCCGGACGGGCGTCCCGTCGACGTGCGGTTCGCCCCTCCCGGGGGTCGGCTCGCGGTGGTGCCGACCGGCCGGGCGAAGGGCGGGTGGACCGCGCGCCGGGTGGCGCTGATCCGGCCGCCGGCGGAGTGGGCCGAGCCTCGGTGCGCCCAGTTCGCCCTGTGTGGAGGGTGCGCGCTGCAGGAGCTCGGCCTCGCGGCGCAGCGGCGGCACAAGCTGGCGCTCGGCCTGGCCGAGGTCGAGGCGGGCTACGGCCCCCTCGCCGGGGTGACGGTGCACGGGATCGACGGCGCGCCCGACGCGTACGGGTACCGGAACAAGGTCGAGCTCGCGTTCGGACCCACGCGGTTCCTGCGGGAGCACGAGCACCAGGCCGGCCACCCGATCACCGGGCGGTTCCTCGGGTTCCACGCCCCGGGCCGGTTCGACCGGGTGGTCGACTCCCCCCGGTGCGAGCTCGTGAGCGAGGCGGCGAACCGCGTGATCGCCGCCGTCCGCGGGGTGTACGAGGCCGAGGGATCGCCGCCGCCGTACGATCCGCGCGACCACACCGGGTTCTGGCGCCACCTGGTGGTGCGGGAGGGGCACGACGGCGTGCTGGCGGTGTTGTTCACCGCGGAGGCCCCCGACGCCGAGGCATGGGCGATGCGGGTCGCCGAGGCCGTGGAACCGCACACCCTCGGGTTCCAGTGGCGGGTGAACCTCGGGGTGGCAGACGTGGCCCGCGGCGAGCTGCGCCGCCAGGTGGGGCGGGCCGAGGTCGAGGAGCGGCTCGGGCCGGTCGCCCTCCGGTTGTCTCCGTCGGCGTTCTTCCAGACCAATACGGCGGGCGCGCGGGTCTTGTACGACACGATCGGGCGCGCGCTCGCCCCCGCCTCGGGCACCCTGCTCGACCTGTACTGCGGGGTCGGAGCGATCGGCCTGTACCTCGCGTCGCGGTTCGACGCGGTGCTCGGCATCGAGGAGAACCCGGAGGCGGTGGTCGACGCCCGCGCCAACGCCGCGGCGAACGGGATCGCCGCCACGTTCGTCGCCGGGCGGGTGGAGGACGAGCTGCTCCGATGGGCCGACCGCCACGACGCGCACCTGGTGGTCGACCCGCCGCGCGCCGGGCTGCACCCGCGGGCCGCCGCCGCGGTGGCCGCCGGCCGGTGGGCCTCGCTGGTGTACGTGGCGTGCAACCCGGCGAGCCTCGGCCGCGACGCCGCGGTGCTCCGCGACGGCGGGTGGCGGCTCACCGACCTGTGGGCGGTCGACCTGTTCCCGCACACCGGGCACCTCGAGCTCGTGGGGCGGTTCGTCCGGGGCGGCGCGGCGTCGCAGCCGATCGACGAGGGATGATGGACCGGATCGTGTTCCGCGCGAGCACCGTCGACCTGGCCGCGCGCGAGGTGCGGCGACGGGACGGGGCGGTCGAGCAGCTGTTCCCCAAGGAGCAGGAGCTGCTGGCCTACCTGCTGCCGCGCGCAGGGGCGACGCTGTCGCGCGACGAGCTGCTCACGCGGGTGTGGGGCTACGCAACCTCCACCTCGAGCCGCACCGTCGACACCACGATCCGCCGGCTGCGCGAGAAGATCGAGCAGGACCCGAGCCGCCCGGACCACCTGATCACCACCTACGGCGAGGGGTATCGGCTGGTGCTCGGGGCGGAGACCCGCTCGTCGCTGCCGCCGCTGCACGACCGGTGGATCGGCCGGCTCGAGGAGCTCGCCGCGCTCGGGGCGCTGGTCACCGACCCGGGGGTCGTCACCCTGGTGGGCCCCCCGGGGGTCGGCAAGACCCGCCTCGCGCTCGAGCTCGCCACCCAGCGGGCGGAGTCGTTCGCCGGGCGCGCGGTGTTCGCCGACCTGTCGCACGCGCGCTCGCTGCCACAGGTCGCGGCCGCGATCGCCGGGCCGCTCGGGATCGCCGCGAACGACGCCACCCCCGAGCTCGACCGGCTCGGCACCGCTCTCGACGCGCGCGGCCCCACGCTGCTGGTGTTGGACAACTGCGAGACGGCGGTCCCCACGCTGCGGCGGGTGGTCGAGCGGTGGCTGCGGGCGGCGCCGGAGCTCCGGGTGCTCGCCACCAGCCGCGAGCCGCTGGGCGCCGAGCGCGAGCGGGTGCTCCCGCTCCACCCTCTGGCGCACGCGGACGCGATCGAGCTGTTCACCACCCTGGCGCTCGACCGCCACCCGGGGTTCGCGGTCGAGCGGTGGGCCGGCGTGGTGTCCGAGCTGGTCGAGCGGCTGGAGCGCCTGCCGCTGGCGATAGCGCTCGCCGCCAGCCGGTGCTCGACCTTGTCGCCTCGACACCTGCTGGACCGGGTCACCGACCGGTTCCGCCTGCTCGCGTCGGCCGACCGCGACACCCCCGCGCGCCACCGCACGCTCGAGGCCACCCTCGACGTGTCGTGGGAGCTGCTCGATCCGCTCGAGCAGCAGGTCATGGCGCGGATCTCGGTGTTCGAGGACGGGTTCGAGACGGACGCCGCCGGGTCGGTCACGGAGGTCGCCGAGGTCGGAGCCACGCTGGAGCTGCTCGCCAGCCGGTCGCTGGTGAACCGGGTCGGGGGCCGGTGGAGCACGTTCGCGTTCGTCGCGGCATACGCCGGGCGGGTCCTCGCGGCCGACCTCGGCGCCCACGCGCTCGCCGCCGCCCGCCACGCGGCGTGGTTCGGCGCGCTCGGGCGCCGCGCGTCCGCCGAGGTGCTGAGCCCCGAGCTGGCGAACCTGGTCGCCGCGATCGGCGTCGCCGCCGACGGTGGAGACGCGGGGTCCGCCGCCGGCGCGTACCTGGGACTCACCCAGCTCGTGCAGGCGCAGGGCCCGATCTCGCTCGCGCTGGACCTGGTCGATCGGGTCCTGGCGCTGGACCTGGCCCCCGCCGACCGCGCCGCGGTCCAGGTCCGGGTGGTGACCGTCCGCCGGGCGGTGGGCGGCGCGACTCACGAGGCGTGCGCCGAGGCGGCCCAAGCGGCCGAGCGGGACGGGGACGTCGCGTTGCGGGTCGACGCTCACACGATCGCGGCGCTGGTGGCTACGGACCTGCAGCGTCCCCGGGAGGCCGCCGAACACCTGACCGTTGGCGAGGCCCTGGCCGCGCGCTCCGGAGACCCGACCTCGATCTGCCGGATCTTGTCCGCCCGGGCCCACGTGGAGCGGTGGGCGGGCCGGTACGGCCCGGCTCGCCGCGCGGCGACGTGGCAGCGCGAACTGGCCCTGGAGCACCACTTGTGGAAGCCCGAGCTGGTGGCGCGGATCACCCTGGCCCGGCTGGACTTGGCCGAAGGGGACCCGAACGCGGCGCGAGCGGGCATCCTCGAGGCGCTCGCGGTCGCGTCGACCCAGCGCGACCTGGGCCTGGGGTGGACGGCCCACTGGGTGGCGGCGCAGGCGGAGCTCGAGCGGGGCGACCCGGAGGCCGCCCGCGCCCACGTGGCGACCACCGCCGCCCTCGCGCGGAGGATGGGCCACGACGCGGCGAACGTCAGCGTCGAGAGCCTGCTCGCCCACACCTGGCGCGCGGAAGGGGCCTGGACCCAGGCGCTCGCGCACCACCAGCGGGCGCTGGAGTGGGCCGAGGCGCTCGGGTTCGAGGGGGTCGCGCTCGCGACGGAGCACCACAACATCGGCGAGATGAAGGTGCGCCTCGGGCAGCTGGCCGCCGCGGAGGAGCTCCTCCGCCTCGGGCTGGCAGGCCTGCACGCACACGCGGCCCGTTGGCGACCCAGCGCCGCGCTGGCCGAGGTGCACCTCCGAACCGGCCGCGCCGACCTCGCCGAGCCCGTGATGGAGTCGCTCGCTGGGCACCCCGACCCCGCCGCGGCGTGGTGGCTCGCCGGTCTACAGGCGCTCGCCGCCGTCGCCCGAGGCGCCGATCCGACCCCGGCGCTGGAGCGGCTCGAGGCGATCCCGTCGCCGCCGCGGAGCGAGGCGCGCGCGTTCGCGCGGGAGTGGCGCGCCCTGTGCACGTCACCTGGTTCGCGTTGGCGAATCGCCTGATGTGGGGGTCGCCGCGTTTGTAGGGAGTCGCCCGCTCGGGGTAGCATGCTCCGGCGGAGGCCACGTGAAGCCGACTCCTCACGGCAACAACGCGGCGCAGCCGAAGATCGCGCGTCGACGCTCCGACGCGCAATCCGTGGGTGCGCCGTCATCCCCCGAGACCGCTGGCGCGCCCGGCGTGCAGGAGGCGTTCGGCAACGCCGTCCTCAGGTCCGCGCTCGCCGGCGCCGACGAAGACGGAGTGGGGCCGATCCTGCGGTCCCAGGTGATGCTCGCAGGGGCCGGGGTGCCCGCGCCGGATGGCGGGAACAGCTCGATCCAGCGCGCGATGGGCACCGGCGGGCTCGCCCTGCCGAGCCCGCTCCAGGCGAAGATGGAGGGCGCGTTCGGGCACGAGCTCGACCACGTGCGCATCCATGTGGGCACCGAGGCCGCCGACGCGGCCCAGGCGATCGCGGCCGAGGCGTTCACCGTCGGCAGCCACCTGTTCTTCGGCCCGGGGATGTACCAGCCGGGGTCGAGCCGCGGCGAGCAGCTGATCGCGCACGAACTCACCCACGTGATCCAGGGCGACCAGGGGCGGCTGACCGGCAGCGGCGTGTCGTCTCCGTCCGACGCGACCGAGGTCGAGGCGTACCGCAACGAGCAGCTGTACCGCAACGCCGACGGGCTGTACGGCGACGGCGGCTCGTCCCGCCGGGGGCCCTCGGCGTCGGTGAACGCGCGCCTCGCGCCGATCGCGCGCGCGGCAGACCCGAACGCGCCCCCGGCGCCGGTCGCCGACACACCCGCCACCGGCCCCGGAGGGCCGGCCGTCGCCCCCACCC
>JBEBJC010000292.1:0-9026 GCA_040080105.1 Myxococcota bacterium | reverse complement strand
AGGCCCGGCTGGGTGACCCCCGGCACCTGCGGGACGGCCCCTCGCCCGCGCGCCGCCGCCCGCACGGCTCCGAGCGGCACGACCCGCCGCCGGACGCGGCGCCCCGCGAGCTCGCGCTCGAGCACCAGCGCGGACGGCGTCAGCGCGAGGTGGGTCGGCGCGGCCCGCAGCATCAGCACGCCCAACGCCGGCGCCGTGACCAGGGTCAGCGTCAGGGCGGCGCCGATGCCGAGGACCACCGACTCGACCCCCACCATCCCGCCCAACCCAACGGCCAGCGCCCCGAACAACACCGCGGGCCCGGCCAAGGTGCCGGGCTCCGCCGAGCACAGCACCACCTCGAGGTGGTCGTGGGTGAAGGACGGGGCCAGCGCGTCGGCGCCCGGAGGGATCGGCATTGGGGCTCCGTATCGCGCCGCGTCCGCCGACGGGCACGCCACCTCGCACAACCGGTCGACCCCCTCCTCACCGAACGGCGGCGACAACCCACCGCGCCCGCTCGGCGGTAGCGGGCTTCCAAACCGCATCTGCCCGTGGCTCGCGCCGGGTGGCCCGCCACGCCGGCCTCGGTCAACGTATTCTGCGCGCACGACCCCCCCGATCGCGCCCGACGGAGGCCCCTTGGACGAACGTATGGAAGCCGGCCGGCACCACCTGACGAACGGGCTGAACGCCCTGCATCAGGGGTTCCTCGACGAGAGCCGGTCGCACTTCGAGACCGCGCTGCTCCAGTTCCGTGGGCCGGAGCTGCGGATCGGCGAGGCGCACGCGCTGCGCGGCCTGGGGGAGGTCGAGCTGCACGGCGGGAACCTCGGCGGCGCGGAGAACGTCGTGCGGGCCGCGATCCGTGAGTACCAGGAGGTCCGGAACCAGCTCGATCGCGTCGATCCGGGGCACGCGTCGAACGAGCTGCGCCGCGACTCGGAGGAGGGCGAGGCCTCGGCCCACACGCTGTTGGGCGAGGTGCTGATCCGCGCCGGGCGCGCCGAGGACGCCCGCCACGAGCTCGCCTACGCGCACCAGCTGTACGCGACCCTCGGCGAGGAGGTCCCGTCGGCCGCCGGGGTGTACATGAACCTCGCCCGGCTCGGGATGCGCGAGGGGCGCACCCAAGAGGCGCGCGGGTCGGTCGAGAAGGCGATCGACCTGTTGTCCCGGTGCGGCGACGCGGTGGGGCAGTGCGGCGCGTGGCTGCTGCTGGCCGAGATCGAGCGGCTGTCCGGACGGCTCGCGGAGTCGGACACCGCGCTGTCCCAGGCGATGCGCCTCGCCGACGAGACCCACCAGGTGGCGATGCAGGGCCGCGCCCGATCGCAGCAGGCGTCGCTGCTGGCCCAACAAGGGCGGCTCGAGGAGTCGACCGCGGCGTACGACGACGCGCTCGGGCGGATCCGGGACGCGGGCGACATCGAGATGGAGGCGTACTCGCTGCTCGGCCGCGGCGACGCGCGCTCGCGCAGCCGCGACCCGGGGGCGCTGTTCGACCTGGTGGAGGGCACCCGGCTGCTCGCTCAGCTCGAGCACCGCCACGGGCTCGGCACGTCGATGCTCCGCCTGTCCGAGCACGCGCTGCGGCAGTCGATGCCCGCGTTCGCGCTCGCGGCGGCCGAGAGCGCGAAGCAGTTCTGGCAGCTGTCCGATCCGAAGCGCGGGGTCGGCCACGCCCTGCGGGTGCAGGTGCTGTCGCTCGCGGCGCTGAAGAAGTGGCCCGCGGTGATCACCGCCGCGCACTTCCGCGCCGCGATCGCGGGCGATCTGCAGGACAACGCGGTGGTCGTGCGCGACTTCTACCGCGAGCGGGCGCCGGCGGGCCTGCTGTCCGAGCTCGACCTGATGGACACGACGCAGCTCGAGCTGCGCACCGAGGCGATGGTCGAGGCGCTGCTCGAGCCCACCCTGCGGGCGCTCGACCTCGACTTCCAGTCGCTCGGTGTCCCGGGCGGCGCGCTCGCGATCACCGCCGCGTTCGCGCAGGCCACCCCGTCGCAGGCGGGCCTGCGCCCAGGCCCGACCCCGGTGGCGTCGGCGGGCAAGCTGCCGGCCGACCCCCCCGACGACCGGGCGCCGTACGACGTGATGTACGCCCCGCCGGTCTCCGGCCTCGGCCCGCAGGACCAGCCGCGGCTCCCCGCGTCCCACGCGCCGACGATCGGCGTGCCGAGCCCGCGCCGGGGCCCCCAGGGCGAGTCGTGAGCGAGGCGGCGCCGTTCGCGTTCGCCCCCGACGGCGGGGTGTTCGCCGCGGGTGACGGCCCCGAGCTGCTGGTGTGGAAGGCCGACGGCGCCCCGCTGTGGAAGGTGTTCACCGACGGACTGCTGGTCGCCCTCGCGATGACGGTCGAGGAGGTGATCACGCTCGACGCCGACGGTCGGGTCGGCCGGTACCGCCGCGCCGACGGCGAGTACATCGACGGGTTCGAGCTCGGCGATCGCCCGTTCGACCTGCGGGCGGCCCCGACCGGCCTGTTGGGGGTGGCCACCGCCCGAGGCGTCGTGTTCGTGGACGCCTCCGGCCAACGCCGCGAGATCGCGCACCCGGGCCTCACCGCGTTCGCGTTCGGCCCGGACGGGGCGAGCGTCGGCCTCGGGACGGGGTCGGGGACGTTCACCGCGGTGGAGCTCGCGAGCGGCGCGGCGTGGGGCGCGGTGGCGCTGCCGGGTCCGATCGGGGCGGTCGGGTGGAGCGCGCTCGGCACCTGGGTGGTCGGCGCCGGCGCGTCGCTGCACCGGGTGAAGGGCGACGGCGGCGCGGTGACCCGCTCGTTGCCCCCCGCGGACGCCCCGATCACCGCGGTGGCGGTGTCGAGCAACGGGCTCGTCGCCGCGGCGGTGGCCGGTGATCACGTCGAGCTGTACGAGCTCGCGGGAGACAAGCCGCTCGGGGCGTTCGTGCTCCGCCGCGTGATCGGCGGGGTCGCGTTCGGCAACGGCCACCGGCTCGGGATCGGCCTCGACGACGGCGACGCGAGCGTGGTCGACGTGGCGACCACCGACTCGGTCCGCACCGAGCCCCACCCGGGGCGGGGGCGCAACACCTGGCGGGTGGAGAGCAAGGTCGACCTGATGGCGGTGCGCGGGGCGTTGGCCACGATGATGGCTGGAGGCCAGCCGATCGCCCGGTACGTGCCTCCGCCGCAGTCGGCGGAGCCGGAGTCCCGGACGATGGGCTGCCTGGGGGGATGTGCGGGGGTCGTCGGGGTGGTGCTGGTGCTCGCGGTGTTCTGCGCCGGCATCGGGCTGGTGGTGTACTTCGCCCGGATGTACGGGGTGTGGGTCCCCGGCCGGTAGCTCACCTGCGGAACTGCGCGGCCTCGGTGCTCTCGGCCAGCGCCACCGTCGACGACAGGCCGCCGGCGATCACCTGCGCCACGTCGTCGAAGAACCCGGTGCCGACCTCACGCTGGTGGCGGACCGCGGTGTACCCCGCCGGCTCGCTCGCGAACTCGGCCACCTGCAGCTCGGCGTACGCGCTCATCCCGCGCTCGGCGTAGCCGCGAGCGAGCGAGAACATCGAGTGGTTCAGCGCGTGGAACCCCGCGAGGGTCACGAACTGGAACGCGTACCCCATCGCCCCGAGCTCGCGCTGGAACTTCGCGATCGTGTCCTCGTCCAGCTTCTTGCGCCAGTTGAACGACGGTGAGCAGTTGTACGCGAGCTTCTTCCCGGGGAACCGGCGGTGGATGGCCTCGGCGAACGTCCGCGCCTCGTCGAGATCCGGGTGGCTGGTCTCACACCACACGAGGTCGGCGTACGGGGCGAACGCGAGCCCGCGCGCGATCGCCATCTGCAGCCCGCCGGTGATCCGGTGGAACCCCTCGGGCGTGCGCTCCCCGGTCAGGAACGGCTGGTCCGCCGGGTCGACGTCCGAAGTGAGCAACCGCGCGCTGTCGGCGTCGGTGCGGGCGATCAACACGGTGGGCACGCCGGCGACGTCGGCCGCGAGCCGCGCCGCGACCAGGGTTCGCACGAACTGCGCCACCGGCACCAGCACCTTGCCCCCGAGGTGGCCGCACTTCTTCTCCGACGCCAGCTGGTCCTCGAAGTGGACCCCGGCGGCGCCGGCCTCGATCATCGCGGTGGTGAGCTCGTACGCGTTGAGCGCCCCGCCGAACCCGGCCTCGGCGTCGGCGACGATCGGGGCGAGCCAGTACCGCTGTGCGCCTCCTTCCCCGTGCTCGACCTGGTCGGCGCGGAGCAGCGCGTTGTTGATCCGCTTCACCACCGCCGGCACCGAGTTCGACGGGTACAGGCTCTGGTCGGGGTACATCGAGCCCGCGAGGTTCGCGTCGGCCGCGACCTGCCATCCGGACAGGTAGATCGCCTCGAGCCCCGCCCGCACCATCTGGATCGCCTGGTTGCCGGTGAGCGCGCCCAGCGCCGGCACGAACGGGCGGTGCTCGAGCAGGTGCCACAGCCGCTCGGCCCCGAGCTGGGCCACGGTGTGGTTCACCGCGAAGCTGCCGCGCAGGCGGGTCACGTCGGCGTCGGTGTACGGGCGGACCACGCCTTGCCACCGATCCGCGAGCCGCGGGGGAGTCACTTGGGGTGCGTCGACCATGGCTGTCTCCTGGGGTTCAGGGGTGGAGCTGCCCGTAGGCAGCGGAGGTGAGGAACGGCGCGAGCGCGGGCGCCAGCACCAGCTGCTCGATCAGGGCGATCGCCGGCTCGGCGCCGGGCGCCGCGAGCCGCGCGAGCTCCCGGTGGACCCGCTCGGCGTCGACCACCGAGCCGTCGTCGAGGCGGACGCCGTGGCGGACCCACTGCCAGACCTGCGCGCGGCTGATCTCGGCGGTGGCCGCGTCCTCCATCCGGTGATCGATCGGGACACACCCGACGCCGCCGAGCCACGAGCGGGTGTAGGTGACCGCGACCCGCAGGTTCGTGCGCAGGCCGTCGACCGTACACGCCCCGGCGGGCGCGGTGAGCAGGTCGGCCGCGGTGACCCGCTGCTCGGGCCAGCGCCGCTCGAGCTGGTTCGGGCCGGCGCGGGCGAACACCTCGCGCGCGATCGGCACCAGCCCCGGGTGCGCGACCCAGGTGCCGTCGTGGCCGTCGGACACCTCGCGCTCCTTGTCCGCGCGCACCGCGGCGAGCGCGCGCTCGTTCGCCGCCGGGTCGTCCTTGATCGGGATCTGGGCCGCCATCCCGCCCATCGCGTGGGCGCCTCGGCGGTGGCAGGTGTCGATGCACAGCCGGCTGTACGCCCGCAGGAACGGCTGGGTCATGGTGACCGTGTTCCGGTCCGGCAGCACCGCGGCCGGATCGGCCTGCCGCGCCTTGATGAAGCTGAAGATGTAGTCCCAGCGGCCGCAGTTCAGCCCGACGACCCGATCGCGCAGCTCGTACAGGATCTCGTCCATCTCGAACGCGGCGGGCAAGGTCTCGATCAACACGGTGACCCGGATCGAGCCGTACGGCAGGTCCACCGCCCGCTCGAGCGCGGTCAGCACGTCGTGCCACAGGCGCGCCTCGAGGTGGGACTCGAGCTTCGGCAGGTACAGGTACGGCCACGACCCTCGGCTGACCAGGGCGCGCGCGCACCCCGCCACGAACAGCGCCGCGTCGACGATCGCACCCGGAGACGGGGCCCCGTCGACCTCGAAGTGAGGCTCGGGCAGGTGCCACCCACGGGGGCGGAAACACAGCACCGCGGTGCGCGGGTTCAGGCGGTACGCCCGGCCGTCCGGCGCGTCCCACGCCAACGATCCGTCGGCGGCGGCCCGGAGGTTCACCTGCCCCTGGAGCAGGTTGCGCCAGGTCGGGCTGGTCGCGTCCTCCAGATCGGCCATGAACACGTCCGCGCCGGAGTTCAGCGCGTTGATCACCATCTTGGCGTCACACGGCCCGGTGATCTCGACCCGCCGGTCGACCAGATCGGGCGGCGGCGGGGTGACGCGCCACTCGGCGGCGCGGATCGCGGCCGTCTCGGGCAGGAAGTCGAGGGTCCCCCCCGCGTCGAGGTGGCGCTGGCGCTCGACCCGCGCGGCGAGCCGCTCCTCGACCCGCGGGCGGAACGTGTGGACCAGCCGGGCGATCAGGCGCACCCCCTCGGGGGTGAACAGCGCGCGCGCCTCGGGCGGGGACAGGTCCACGCGCGCCGTCGGGTCGGGGGGGTGATCCATCGGACCTCCTGCCCCCCTGTCTTATGAACCGCGCCTCACTCGGGACACCGCACCCGACGATCGGCAGTGTGGGGCTGTCGACGCGACGTCCGGAAAGCTGTAAATTGAGTAAAGGAGGGCCGATGGGGAACGGCGACCGGGCGCTCGGCAACCGGATCCGCGCGGTCCGCAGGCGCGCGAACCTCACCCAGGCGCAGCTCGCCCAGCGCCTCGGGATCTCGGCCAGCTACCTGAACCTGATCGAGCACGGGAACCGGGCGCTGCCGGCCGGGGTGCTGATCGAGCTCGCGCGCCAGCTCGACGTCGACCTCGCGTCGCTCGGACCCGAGTCCGACCTGCAGCTCGAGTGCGACGTGCGCGAGGTGCTGTCGGACACGTTGTTCGACGAGCACGGCCTGGTCGCGGCCGACGTGAAGGAGCTGGTGCAGGCCAGCCCGCTCGTCGCCCGGGCGGTGATCACCTTGTACCGCGCGTACCGGGAGGCGCGCGCCACGCCGGCGCGGGAGCCGGACGACGCGGCGCCGGCGGTGCCCGGGGTGTCGACCGAGGAGGTGAGCGACTTCGTGCAGCGGCGGTCGAACTGGTTCCCGGAGCTCGAGGAGGCGGCGACCGGGCTGTGGCGGGCGGCCGACCTGGACACCAACGATCTCGGGCCGCGACTCAAGCGGTGGCTGGCCGACACACTCGGGGTCACGATCCGGTTCGAGCCGGCGGGCGCGAGCGCGTTCACCCGGCGGTACGACCCGGAGCGGCGCGAGCTGATGGTGTCGGAGGTGCTCCCGCCCCGGAGCCGCCACTTCGAGCTCGCGCACACCATCGCCCGGCTGCAGCACGGAGACCTGCTCGACACGCTCGCGCGCGACGAGCGGCTGACGACCGACGAGTCGCGCGCGTTGGCGCGGGTGGTGCTGGCGAACTGGTTCGCGGGCGCGGTGTTGCTGCCGTACGACCGGCTGCTCCGCGCCGCGCAGGAGGTCCGGTACGACGTGGAGCTGCTCGGCCACCGGTTCCGGGTCAGCTGGGAGCAGGTGTGCCACCGCCTCACCACGTTGCGCCGACCGGGCGCCGAGGGGGTGCCGCTGCACCTGATCCGGGTCGACGTGGCAGGGAACATCAGCAAGCGGTTCAGCGCGTCGGGCATCCAGTTCCCGCGGTTCAGCGGCGTGTGCGCGCGGTGGAACGTGTTCCAGGCGTTCCAGACGCCGGGGATGGTGCGGACCCAGGTGTCGGAGATGCCGGACGGAACGCGGTACTTCTGCTTCAGCCGCACCGTGCGGCGCGAGGCCGGCGGGTACCACGCGCCGAACGTGTTGTACGCGATCGGCCTCGGCTGCCGGGTGGACCGGGCGCGCGAGCTCGTGTACGCCGACGGGGTGGACCTCGAGCACTCGTTCACCCCGATCGGCACCAGCTGCCGCACCTGCCGGCGAACCGACTGCGCGCAGCGGGTGTGCCCGGCGGCCGACCACCCGCTGGCGCTCGACCCGAACGTGCGCGGGGTCAGCCTGTTCGCCCCGCCGTCCCGCTGATCAGAGCTCGAGCCGGCACCCCTGCCCGTCCACGTACCGGGCGGTGGTGCGGGCGAACCCGAGGGCCTTCGCCTCGACCGTCCGCGCCTCCGGGTCGACCCACACCCGCGCCACGTCGGGCGACACGCGCACCCACGCGGCGCACTCCTCGGCGGTCCGCCCCTGCACGAACCGGCACGAGCAGGTCTCCTTCGCGGCGAACCCGGCGGCGAGGGACAACACGCCCGCGTCGTACTTGTCCGTCCTCGGACTCGTTCCTGCGGAACTCTCGGTGCGGACGGGGTGGACACACCCCGCGAGCAACAGCGCGATCATCGGGACACCAGGCCGATCGCGAGCGCGAGCGCCCGGTTTCGATCGAAGGTGCCGTCGCGGTCGTCGGCGGTTCGCACCACCACCAGATCGTGGGCGGGGATCACCGCCACGAACTGCCCCCAGTGGCCCTGCGCGGCGTACGAGCCCTCCGGGACGTCCGGCCACGGCAGCGTGTCCTGGCCCTGCTCGGGCAGCCGCTGGTTCAGCCACACCTGCCGCCCCTGTACGTCGCCGGGGTCGCGCGCGAGCGCCCGGCGGCGGATCGGCTCGTTCACCGCGGTCGAAGCCGCCACCCAACCCTCGGGCAACACCCGCGCGCCGCCCCAGCACCCGTCGTCGAGCCACAGCAGCCCGAACCGCGCCAGATCGCGCGGGGTGGCCCACAGGTACGACGAACCCACGTAGGTGCCGGCGCCGTCGCGTTCCCACACCGCCCCGCCGGCGCCGATCGGGTCGAGCAGCGCCCTCCACGGGAACCGCTCGCCGTAGGTCGGCCTCAACGCGCGCCCGACCACTGCGGACAGCACGTTGGTGTCGCCCGACGAGTACATCCAGGTGGCGCCGGGCGGGTCGCGCAGGGGGTGGCCGGCCACGAACGTGGCCATGTCGGGCTGCCCTTCGCCGTACAACATCGCCAACACCGACGAGGTGCGCAGCCCGCCCCCTTCGTACGTCTCGTGCCAGTCCCACCCGCTGGCGAACTCGAGCAGGTCGCGCACCCGCACCGCGCAGCTCGCCTCGGGCACCCCCGACAGGTGGGCGCAGATCGAGTCGTCGAGCGACAGCAGGCCGTCGCGCACCGCGATCCCGGTGAGGGCGTTGGTGAACGTCTTGGTGACCGACCACGCGAGGTGGCGGGCGGAGGCGTCGTACCCGTCGGCGTACCGCTCGTAGATCACCGCGCCGTGGTGCACCACCACGAACCCGTCGGTGCGCACGCCGGGCCGCTCGGGGTCGGCGCGATCGACCTCGGGCGGGAACAGGTACGCCTCGAGCGCGTCGCGGGCCTCGGGGTGGAGGGGGGCGGCCGTCGCCCAGTCGGCGGCGGGCACGTCACGGGG
>JBEBJC010000291.1:0-9031 GCA_040080105.1 Myxococcota bacterium | reverse complement strand
GGCGCGGTGCTCGGCAGCGCCGACGCCGAACGCCCACCGGTCGAGCGCCGGCGTCCACCCCACCACGTTCGTGGGGTCGCCCTGGACGCTCTGCAGCCAGGCCAGCGCCGGGTTCGCCGCGCTGGGGTCCTCGTTGCGGCGGTAGTGCATCGCGAACAGGCCGAGCAGCCCGAACAGGGACAAGCCGCTGCCGGCGACCGGGATCCCGGCCGGGAACTCCGACGCGAGCGTCACCAGCACCGCCGGCGCCGTGCGCGCGCCGTCGGTCGCCTCGCGGATCCCGACCCCGGCCGCGACCCGCAGATCGATCGCCGGCAGCGTCAGGTCGAGCTGGCCGGTGATCCCGTCTGCGGCGAACGCCAGGTACCCGCTGCCTTCGACCGCGCCGGGGACGTTGACCCCGATCCCGACCCGGTCCAGCGTCGGCGGGCCGAGTGGATCGAGGGGCAGGCGGAAGCCGAGGCGGTCGACCGAGATCACCCCGAGATCGACCCCCAGGCCGAGCTCGACCTCCACGTTCAGCGGGTTCGTGCGGGCGATGCGCGCGGCGACGATCTGGAACAGGTCGGAGAACTTCGACCCGAGCTGCGGCAAGATCTCGAGCGAGCCGGAGTCGGTCAGGTCGAGGGTGTACCCCTTCGACGCGTCGAACACCGGGGAGAACACCGACTCTCCCTCGTCGCCCAGCGTAATCGAGAAGCCCACGCCCCGGTACCGCACCCGGATCGGCCGGTCGGGCTTGACCCGCGCCAGCACGAGGCCGGCAACCGACAGGTTCAGCCACAGCGCGCTCTCCACGTCGAGCAGCAACGCCCCTTCGCCCTGCTCGCTCCGGTGCTTGACCACGAGCTCCGCGCCGTACCAGGTGAGGCGCTCGACGTGCAGCAGGTCCAGCGCGGCGAGCGCGGTGGGGATCCCGAGCTCGACGCCGAGCGTCACGAGCTTGCCGTCCGACGGCTCCTCGGCGGCGGTGCTCGCGAGCAGCGGAGCGAACGCGGCGGTGATGCCGAGCAGGTCGCGGCCGAAGTCCTGGGTCTCCTCCGGCGGCTCGGTCAGCCCCTCCTGGGTGGGGATCTCGCCCCAGTGCCACAACCCGTCGGTGTCCGCCGCGTCGGACCGCACCACCAGCGTCTCGGTCCAGTTCCCGGTGGCTTCGTCGTGCGCGACCTGCAGCCGCATCTCCACCACGCCGTCGGCGGGGTTGGACCGGTCGAGCGCCTCGGACTGCTCGTCGGGGTTCTCGGTGCCGGCCTGCAGGTGGCCGCGGTAGGTGTCGAGCTGCTCCTCCGCCGCGGTGTGGACGTCGATGGTGCCGCGCAGCTCCGCCACCCAGCCTCCCGGCTCGAGCCGGAGTGTCCCCCCGAGGGAGCGCAGCCAGTCCGGGCGCTGTCCCTGCGGCGGGTCGGGCTGGCGTCCCTTCTCGGGGCTGTCGGTGGGGCGCGGATCCCGGCGCAGGGTCCCGTCGAGGGTGAACGGGTCGGCGGACACCGTGCCGGTGCGGCTGGCCACCGCGACCCACCACTTCTCGCCGTAGCCGTAGCCCGCGGTGCCACGGGCCCGCTCGGCCGGGACGTTGCCAGGGACGTGGCCCGGGCTCGGGGCGCCGTCCTGTCCGTGGGGGACGGGGGTGACGGTGACCCCCGCGGGGAGGCCGGCCTCGCGCAGGACCCGCTCCACGTACTGCGCCCGACGCGAGGACAGGGCGACGTTCGCCGCCCGGTCGCCGGTGCGGCCCTCGGACGACGCGTAGCCGTGGATCGTCACCGTGTCGGTGGCGGCGATCCCGTCGAGGAACCGCGACACCGCAGCGCTCCCCCCAGGCACGTAGAACGGAGCCGTCACTCGGTCGCTTTGCCACTGCAGCGTGGCCGAGCGGGTGCTGGTCTCGATCTGGTCGAGGGGGGCGCCGGCCTCGCCGGTCGTCGGGTGGTCGAGGTAGAAGTGGCAGAACAGCGCCTCGGGTGGACCGCCGGTGTTCTGCCAGCGGGCCTGCACCGGTGCGGATGCGCCGTAGTCGAGCGGGACGGTGGCCTGCCCCTCCTCGTCGAGGGTTTGCACCTGGCCGCCGACCGTGAGGGTCACTCCGGTCGGAGGGATCACCTTCAGGGTCGCGTGGGTCGGCGTGTCGCGCACCACCGTCACCAGTTGGGTGGGCCCCGGGGCGATGTCGAGGATCGCGGGCTTCACGGGGCGGGTGTCGGTCGGGAGCGCCCGCGCCGGCTCGGCGAACTTCGGGTAGACGTCGAGCACCACGTGTTTGGTCTGGGCGGCGTTCCGGCTGGTGATCCGCAGCACCAGCTGCTGGTCGAACAGGAACACGCGGCTCTGCTGCGTCACCGACAGGTCGACCCCGTCGGCGTCGAACTCCTCCGGGGTGGGGAGCGACATCGTGTCGTGCTCCCGCCCCGAGATCTCCCGGATCGTGATCGGCGCCGCGCCGTGGTTCACCGACACGTGCAGCAGCGCGTTCTCCACTCCCGGGTCGGCCGGGACCGACACCCGGTAGCGGTCGACCTCGTCGGTGGTGCCGGTGAGCGCGGGCGGGAGCGGGCGCCCGAGCTGGTCGTACAACATGATCTCGACTTCGAGCTGCTCGCCCTCGTTGATCACGTCCAGCGCGAGCTCCCCCCACACCGAGCGGGTGGGGGAGAACCCGAACAGCAGGTCCTTGCCCGCGCCGAGTACCACCCAGCCCGAGCTCTCCTGCGACGCGACGAACACGCTGACCTGCGGCAGGTACAGCCCCTTCCAGTCGTCGCCGATCCCGAACTTCTCCAGGATCTCGGGCGGGGTGCGGGCGTCGTCCACGTCGAGGACCACCGAGCGCAGCCCGAACGCGACCTGGGGGTCGACGAAGAAGTACTCGGGCTCGAACGAGATCAGCGAGGCGATGCCCGGGTCCTGGTCGTCGAGGTTCTCGGCGCCCCACGAGGCGACCGTCACGTCGAACGGCGTGTCCGGGCCTTCGCTCCCCTGGGTCACGACCAGGGTGATGCGCGGCAGGTGGAGCTTGACCTCCGGGTGGTCGGGGTCGGCGACGATCCGCTTCTTCACCGGGTCGAGCTTGCCGCCGACCAGGTCGGGGAACGTGAGCGTGACCAGCTCGAGCATCAGCTCGAGCCGGAACTGGGTGCCGGGCCAGTCGGACGGCGCGGTGCCGCTGTCCGCGCCCCACGCGTTCAGCAGCGCGAGCAGCGACGGATCTTCGACCTCCGCCGCCGGCAGCACCCCGGTCGGCAGCCGCGGCACGGTGAGGCGGAACGTGACCCCGGCGTCGTGGAAGTCCCACTCCGCCCCGAGGAACGAGAACCGCGAGCCGCCGGCCTCGGCGATGCGGGCGACGCCGGCGAGCACCACGCCGGTCTCGTCCCACGCGGTCTGCAGCGTCTCCACGAACAGGCGGGAGACCACGCCGTGCACCGCGGGTCCGAGATCGGCGCCGCCGAAGAAGTACGGCCCTACCGGGTCCAGAAGTGACATGCGGGCCATGGTCCCGACCTCCCTGGGCACCCGTAAGGACGTGGGGGTCGCACCCGGGTCCCACCTTGTTCCAGGTGTTCGCGCCCCCGCCGACTTCGGAATTCCCCGGGCGCAGGCCCCTCTGCCCAACCCTCTCCCCAGAGGGGAGAGGGGGCCGGTTAGAGCCGGTGCGAAGAACGTTTTACACAGGTGGAATTGTTCCGGCCGATCCCCCTCTCCCCCGCCTCCTGGGAGAGGGCCGGGGTGAGGGGGCGCGCCTGCCGTCGGCGCCCGGGCCGGACGCCTCCCGGCCTCGCGGTTCCTGTTCCGCCCGCGACCGATTACAGTTCGCGCATGCTTCACCGATTGCTCGCGATCCCCGTCGTCCTCCTCGCCGTCGCCGCCTGCGCCGAGGAGGCCCCGAAGCCGGCGCCGGCACCCGCCGCCACGGCGCCGACCACACCCCTCGCGGTCGACCCGCCGGCCGTCGCCGCTCCGGCCACCGGCGGGCTCCAGGCGCTCAAGCAGTCCGGCGGCGTCCTCCGTGTGGCCGCCGACCCGGACGCGGCGCCGTTCCTCTCGAAGACCGCAGCCGGGTTCGAGGGCTTCGAGTACGTCCTCGCGCAGAACCTCGCGGACCAGGCCCAGCTCCAGCTCACGATCGTGCCGGGGTCGTTCAGCGAGCTCCCGGATCTGGTGGTCAGCGGAAAGGCCGACCTGGCGATCGGGCAGCTCTCACCGAGCGCTTCGTACGCCGGCCTCGCCTGGTCGGTGAGCTACCTGCAATACAGTCACTGCCTCATCGTGCAGAAGGCCAGCCCCATCAAGGACATGTCGGACCTGAAGGGCAAGAAGGTCGGAATGTACGATGATCCGGTCGCCAGGCAGCTCACGAACGTGCTCGTGGGCGCGAGCTTCGAGCCCGTGCTGTTCGACGACTACGGGTACTTCGAGAAGCTCGTGCACGGCGGGCTCGACGCGATGGTGTACGACTGCCCCCTCGCCCGGCACGAGATGAAGATCTACGGCGACCAGCTGCACATCGCGTCGGACGCGCTGAACGTGACCACCTACAACGTCGCGGTCCGCGAAGGAGACAGCCGGCTCTTGGCCGACGTGAACGCGGCGCTGAAGCAGCTCGGCGAGCAGGGGATGCTCGCCACGTTGACCGAGCGGTGGCTCGGTGAATCGAAGGGCGGCAAGGACTTCGAGACCGCGACCGGCAAGGTCGTGTTCATCCGCAAGGGCGACACCTTGTCCGTGGTGGCCGGGCGGGAGCTGGGCAGCGTGGAGAAGTGGCAGGAGCTGTACGCCGCGAACAAGGACGTCGTGGGCGCGGACCCGGACGTGGTCTACGTGGGCATGAAGCTCAGGGTGCCCCGTTGATCGGGAGCTGCGCCCACTGTGGTTCGCGCGTCCCCCTCGACGCGTTGAAGTGTCCGGCGTGTGGCTCCTCGCAGATCCAAGCGGGTGCGGTGGCGCCGGTGAAGCCGAAGGGGGGCCGCGGGACGGTGGTGTTCGGCGGGCTCGCGGTGATGGCCGGGCTGGCGGTGGTCGCAGCGACCGGCGTGCTGGCCGCGGTGCTGTTCCTCGTCCCCACCACCAGCAGCACCGACCCGGTGGCGAGCGGGGCGGATCCGGCGCTGTCAGCGACGGGCGGGTTCGACGCCGTCCGCGCCGCGGGGCGCCTGGTCGTCGCCGCGGATCCGAAGGCGCCGCCGTTCCTGTCGGGCGCCGACGGGGGCTACGAGGGCTTCGAGTACGCGCTGATGGCGACGATCGCCGACGCCGCCGGCGCGACGCTCGAGATCCGACCGACGCCGTACGACGACCTGCTGGACGCGGTCGCCAACGGCGCGGTGGACGCGGCGATCGGCCAGCTCCCCCCGGTCCCGCACCCCGACGTGGCGTACACGCGGAGCTACCTCCAGTACAACCTGTGCTTGACGGTCGCGCCGGGGAGCCGTGTCCGGTCGCTCGTCGACCTGCGCTCCCGCACCATCGGCATGTACGACGATCTCACGGCCAAGACCGCGGTGAACGCGGTCCTCGGCTCGGCGTGGAACGCGAAGACCTACGGGGACTACGGCTACTTCCAGGACCTCGCCGGGGGCCGGATCGACGCGGTGGTGTACGACTGTCCGCTCACCCGGTACGAGCTGCAGAAGGGAGGGGTGAAGCTCGACATCGTCGACTCTCGGCTCGCGGTGGCCACCTACTCGATCGCGGTGCCGGCGAGCCGGGCGCCGCTGCGCGCGGACATCGACCGGGTGCTCGGGGAGCTCGGCGCCAACGGGCTCCTCCAGCAGCTGTCGACGCGGTGGCTCGGGGAGACGCCGGCCCAGGACGCGCCGGCGGCGGATATCGCAGTGGTCCGCGGCGGCGAGACCCTGGAGCAGGTCGCCGGGCGCGCGCTCGGGGACCCGGGCCGGGTGGCTGAGCTGCTGGAGTGGAACCGCGACATCCTCGGCAACGACCCGAAGGCCGTGTACGGCGGGATGCAGCTCCGGGTCCGCTGACGCGATCGAGCAGGCGGTGGCACCGTCACGCGAGCTCGTCGGGGAGCTGCGCCACCAAGAACCGTGCGGCGAGCCCGAGCGGGGACGACCTCCTCGCCGCGTCGATCGCCACCCGGTCGGCATCCTCGACTGCCACTCGGGCGGCGCGAGACGCACGGACCCGCGCCGCCGCCAGGTGGGCCCGGACCGCCGGAACGAGCTCGTCTTCGCGCCCGCCACGAGCGAGTGCGGCGTCGGCCTGGTCGAGCCTGCCCGCCGCAGCGAGGAGCACCGCTCGTACCAGGTCGAGGTCGATCCACCCCGGGGTGGCCTCATCGGTCAACATCTCCGCCTCGTCGACTCGGCGGCACCCCTCGGTCGGGTCCCCCAACGCGACCTCGAGCAGCCCCCGAAAGGTGAGCACCGTGGCGAGCGCCCGGGTATACCCGGTGCGCCGGGCGAGCGTCTCGGCTTCGGCAGCGAGCGCGTCCGCCTCGTCCAACCGTCCTTGGTCCAACCGCAGAGCGGCCAGCGACGCCAGCGTCGCCCCGAGCTGGCGCGACGAGCGCAGCCGACGTTGTTCGTCGATGGCTCGGACGAGTTCCTGCTCAGCCTCGTCGGGCCTCCCGGCGCGCGACAGCAACAGCCCGAGGTTGGCACGGATCCCCGCCGCGACCAGGTGCCGTCCGTGGGCGGTCGCTTCCGTCAGCGCTGCCCGCGTGAGCTGCTCGCTGTCGGCCGAGGTGTCCCCCTGGTTGATGCGCAGGCTGGCCAGATTCGCCATGGCTGCAGCCCTTCGCGGACCGGTGAGCATCGGGATCGCGCCTCGCAGCAGCTCCACCCCCTCGCTCACCTTTCCACCCTCTGCCATCGCGAGCGCGAGGCTCCCGTTGAGCCACGCTCGCTCGGCGTCGTCGGTCACCCGACCGGCCGCCTCGCGGAAGTCGCGCTCCGCGAGGTCGCCCGAGCCGCTGCGCAAGTGGCACGAACCGCGGGCGTTCAGCGCCTCCGGCAGGCGGTCCCCCGACAGGCGAGCCGCCGCCACCGCGTGTTCGGTCGCCGCCAGATAGGTGTCTGTCGGTCCTCGCACCTGGTAGATCTCCACCAAGTGCACGACCACGGTGACCGCCAGATCGGGTCCGGTGCGCGAGCAGCGCGCGGGTACGGCGAGCAGGTGCGGCAGTGCGTCCTCCAGCGCTTCGATGCCCGCCGCGTCCACAGGGCGGGTGTGGTTCCAGGCCTGATCATGCCAGTTAGCCAGTCTGGTTGATCGCCAATCGAACCGGATCGCCTGATTCGATTCGTACAACAGCGATTGTGGCGGCGGCGGCGGCGGCGGCGACTCCTCCGTGAGCCTCGGCGTCCTCCGTGGTTGTAACGAACGTTCGACCACGGAGGACGCGGTGGTACACGGAGGGAACACGCCGCAGCTGCCTGCAGCCTGGGCCTCCAGTAGTACGATCCACCGTGCGACTTGGCGCAAGCCCTGCCGACCGGAGCCAGCAGGGCTCAGCATCTCCGACCGCCGCGACCCATCCGGAGACCGACTCGGTGTGGCGCGCAGATCGGGATCCGCACCCCACAGGGCGGTCGAGCGGCAGTTCCTCCACCAGCCACCGGGCGTACCGTTCGGCGTGTGCAAGCTCCGCCGCCTCGCGGACCCCGAGCTCCTCGGCTTTGATCTCCGCCCAGGCGCGGACCGTCTCGAGCAGGTACACCCAGCCGGGGTTCGGGCCTTCGTGGAGCAACGACGCCGCGATCAGCCTTTCGAGCCGCTCGGCGCCACCCGGGCCGAGCGCCTCGATCACGAGCGCGCGAGGGGACGGCGCGGGGAACACCGCCAAGCGGGCCAGCGCGTCGCGATCGGCAGGCGCCAGCAGGTCCCAGCTCCAATCGAGGGCCGCGCGGAGGCTGGTTCGGCGGTCGTCGTCCCTCACCCCCATCGACAGCAGCCGGAGGGGCTCCTGGAACCGCGCGCAGATCTGCGCCGGGCTCATGACTCGGGCGCGGGCAGCCGCGAGCTCGATCGCGAGTGGGAGGTGGTCGAGCCGCCGCACCAGGACCCGCACGGAGTCGACCGTGTCCGGTCCGATCACCGCCCCCACGTCGGTGGCTCGCTCCACGAACATCGCCACTGCCGTGTCGGAGTCCAGACAATCGAGGCGGATCGTGGTCTCGCCGGGGATCCCGACCGCCACTCGGCTGGTGACGAGCCAGGACACCGTTGGGGTGCTCCCGATCCACTGCTGCACCACCGAGACGACCCCGTTCAACTGTTCGACGTTGTCCAGCACCACCAGGGTCGACGAGAAACGATCGAGCTCGGACGCGAGCTGCGCGGCGCCGTTGACCCGATCCAGCGTCACTCCTGCGCTGCGCGCCAGGGCCGTGACCAGCTCTGACGCGGTGGTTGCGTGTGACAGCGACAGAAACAGCACCCGCTCGACCGGGGCCTCCCACGCGACCCGGGTCGCGATGCGCGACTTGCCGACGCCGCCGGGCCCCACCAGCACGACGACCCTCGCCGAACCGAGCGCCCCCAGCACGGTCTGAACCTCGGGCCGCCGACCCAGCAGCGCGGTCCGCTCTCTCGGGACCCCCACCCGGACGTTCGGGGGTCGGGTCGGGCGAGACGGAGGCACGAACCGATACCCCTCGCCGAACACCGAGATCAGGTGAACGGGATCGGTAGGGTCGACCTCGATCTTGGCCCGTATCCGATAGACCGCCGTATCGGCTGCTCGGGAGACCGTGGCGGGGTGCTGCCCGAAGACCTGCAGCAACAGCTCGTCGCGGAGGATGGTCTCGCCCGGCCTCGCGGCGAAGGACGCGAACACCTCCAGCTCCCGCCCGGTCAGCCGGTGGGAGTCGCCCCCGATCCGGACCTCACCGGTCTCGAGGTCAGCGAAGCCGGCGGTGAGCGGAACGACCCGGATCGACCCGGACGGTGCCATCGAGACCTCGCTCGCGCGGAAGGTACACCACCGGGCGGCCGGGTCGATCCGCTTGACGACCTGATCATCCCAGGTGATCGGGACGGGCAGGAGGTGCTCGATGGCCACGCCGTACCCCCG
>JBEBJC010001389.1:0-1872 GCA_040080105.1 Myxococcota bacterium | reverse complement strand
GAGGGGGGGAGCAACCTCAGCGGGTCGAGATCCGCAGCCCGTTCCCCTTCGGCCCCACCACCGCCACCACCTCGCGCGGCGGGCACCGGGCCCACTGCGCCACCGCGGCGTCGTCGATCGCCATCGGTCCCAGGTCCACCTCCAGCTTCTGCTGGAGCGCGTCGCGCGCGATCGGCGTCTGGAACGTGGCCGCACCGCCCCCTTTGCCGGTGATCACGATCACCAGCTCGGCCGAGCGCCCGTCCGCCGGTGGTTCGTGCCGCAGCTCCGCCGTCGCGCCGTCGTCGAGCGCGAACGACCGCTCGTCTCCGACCCCCAGCTCGCGCGCGATCGGCCGCAGATCGACCTTGCCGGCGGCCGTCTCGATCTCGACCGGCGCCCCGGGATCCCGCAGCGAGGAGGCGGGCAAGTCGAGCACGATCTTGTCCCCGTCGGCCTCCACGTCGCGCACGGTCAGCCACAGCTCGCCGGGGGCCGCCCACCCGGTACACGCCGCCCACACGAGCACGCTCATCGGCACCTCCTGGTCGAGCTGTGCCCCGACTCGCGCGCGCCGACCCTTTCGCGCGGTGACCGGCGGGAGTTATACGGCGCGGATGTGGAACCTGCTGTGGACGGGGTGGGCGGGCGCCGCGGTGCCGGACGTGGACACGCCGCTGCGCACCGGGGCCGGCGCAGCGTCCGACGCGGCGGTGGTGGTCGGGCTCGAGGACTACGGGTTCCTGCCGCAGGTCCCGGGAGCCGCCCGCGACGCGCGCGCGCTGTACCACGCGCTCGTGTACACCCGCGGCGTCCCGCTCGAGCGGGTCGAGCTGCTCACCGGCGGCAACCGCGAGCAGATCCTGGCGGCGGTGGACCGGGCGCGCGACAAGCTCGGCCCGAGCGGCACGTTGTGGGTGGTGTACGCGGGCCACGGCGCCACCCGCCCGGACACCGGCGAGTGGATGTTGGTCGGCGACGACGCCAAGCCCGACCCGGCCGTGTTCACCGCGCGGTCGGTCTCCGCGTCGGAGCTCGGCGACGACGTGGTCCTGGTCGCCGACGCGTGCTGGGCCGGCCGGGCCCGCGACGGCAGCGAGCTCGTCCCCGGGGTGCGGTTCGCCGTGCCGCAGCAGCCGACGGTCGGCGGGCGCGGGGCCCGGGTGGTCGCCGCCGGCCCCGGGCAGGTCTCCGCGCCGTACACCCCGGCCGACCACGGGCTGTTCAGCTACTTCTTCACCGGCGCCCTCCGCGGCTGGGCCGACGGCGAGCTCGACGGACAGCGCGACGGGACGGTCACCCTGCGCGAGGCCCACGCGTACACCGCCCGCGCGATCGCGACGGTGAACCCGACCGGCCAGCAGCCTTCGTTCACGGGGGCCGATCGGCCGGTGGTGGTGGCGCGGCCGGAGGTGCTCGAGCTCGGCCCGGACCTAGGCACGTTGCCGAAGGTCGGCGAGGTCGAGCGCGCGCCGGCGCTGGTCGCGTCGCCCACCTGGGTCGCTCCGGGGGCGGTGTTCACCCCGCCCGCGCCGCTCGACCTGACCTACCCGGTCGTGTTCGACCGCGGCACGGTGACCGACGCGCGCGGCAACTCGTACACCCTCGGGGCGGTGGCGCAGTCCGAGATGGCGCGCGCCCCGGTGGCCAGCGCCTACCGGAAGTACGTGGCGAACACCACCGTGTCGGTGTACGGCGCCTCGATGTTGCTCACCGGCGGCTTGTACTCGGGGCTGATGCTCGGGGTGGGGGGCGCGACGGACACGAACCTGACCACCTACTCGTACGTCGGGATGGCCACCGCGGGCGTCGGCGGTGGGCTGCTCGCGTGGACCGTGGCGACCCGGCCCCGCGCGAAGCAGCAGCTCGAAGACGCGCTCAACGACCGCCCCT
>JBEBJC010001388.1:0-1876 GCA_040080105.1 Myxococcota bacterium | reverse complement strand
GCTCCGGGGCGCGGGTCGCCAGGCGGACGGCGTCGTACAGCCGGGCCAGCGCGGGATCGGCGAGCGTGTTCGCGTCGGCCCCCACCGACTCGAGGTACCCCTGCGGGAGGTGGCGGCGGAAGTGGCCGATCCGCCAGCTCGGGTCGTACTGGGCGGGGAGCCGCGCCAACAGAGGGTCGGTGAGGCCGAGCCGGTCGACGACGTGCACCCCGGGCCCGGCCTCGTACCCGAACAGCCCGACCACGCTCTTCACCACCACCGGGGTCCCGCGCGCCTCGCGCCCGTCGCGGCCGAACTCGTGCCGCGGACCGCGCGCGAGGCTCGAGCCGCCCCACAGGCCGAGCCCGCGCCAGTAGTACCCGCGCTCGTCGACCACGCCGTGGGACGGGGGGGCCTTCTCGTAGCCGGGGCCGCTGCGGAGCGGCGCGTACGGCGACAGCAGCGACGCGGCCGCCAGGGCGACCGCGGTCCCGAGCGCGCGCGGGCTCCAGTCGACCCGCGCCAGCAGCGCGAGCGCGAGCCACAGCGGCGCGACGAAGAACCGCCCGCCCATGAAGTCCCCGCCGATCCGCACCACCCACGCCAGGTGCAGGGCGATGCCGAGGGCGAGCGCGAGGGACCGCCGGTCGCGGGCGAACACCGCGGCGGCGAGCCCCGCGCCGATCGCCGGCAACGTGAGCGGGTCGACCCGCGCGGTCCACGCGAAGTACCACCCCGACTGGCGCGCGAGCTCGGCCAGCGGCAGCCCGGTGCCGAGCTTGGCGTACGCGGTGTTCGGCAGCAGCGCGCCGTAGTACACCAGCGCGAACCCGTGCCACAGGAGCACCGGCGCCGCGCCGACCCCGACCGACAGCCACTCGCGCGGCTTGCGCTCCGCGGCGGCCACCACCAGCGCCGGCACCACCAGCGCCGGCGCGTCGAGCCGGGTCACCGCGAGCAACCCGGTGAGCCCGCCCAGCCACCCGAGGCGGGCGCGCCCGAACAGCTCGGCGACGAACGCGACCAGCAGCAGGTTCTCGAGCGGGTTCTCGAGCCCGCTGGTCCCGTAGTCCACCGCAGCCTTCGACCCGATCAGCCCGATCAGCGCGACGGCCGCGCCCCTGGGCCCGGTCGCGACCCGGGTGGCCAACCCGGCGGCGGCGAGGGTGGTCAGCGCGAGCCCCGCCGCCATCGGCATCAACCACCCGTCGCGGGTCGCGGCGTACGGCCCCGCGAGCGCCGCGAGCCACAGCGGGTGGGTGAACGCCTGCACCCGCTCGGCCGGGTTGTACCGCAGGCCGTACCCGCCGACGAAGTGGTCGAGGGTGCGCAGGGTCACGTACGCGTCGTCGCTCACCCAGGCGCACCGCAGGCACACCACGGCGAACGTCAACCCCAACGCGGCGATCCAGCGGGACGAGCCAGGCACCCGCCCCGGTACCCCGTCCAGCCGCCGGTGTCCGCCCGGGGATCGGGCTATGGGGAACCCGGAGGCTCGGCTGACCGGGACGGTAGGCAGCGCGGTGCGATGGCTGCTCGAGCGCACCCGCGCCGAGGGCCCGGCGCGCGAGCAGACGCAGCTCCTCGCGTGGTCGGTCGCGATGGGGGTGGTGGGCGGAGCGGCCGCGGTCGGGTTCGAGCTGGCGATGATGGCCGTCGGCCAGATGGTGCTCGGCACCGCGACTCCGTCGGTCGGCGGGATCGAGCCGTGGCGCGCGGTGGTCGGAGCGCTGTTCGCCGCGGTGGTGTCGGGGGTGGCGGCGACCGCGTGGACCACCACCCACCGCCCCCAGGGGGTGTCCGACGTGATCCACGCCGTGCGGGTCGGGAGCCCGACCCACGCGGTGCTGACCCTGCGGAACGGCGCCGCGAGCGCGTTCGCCGCGCTGTTCGCGAT
>JBEBJC010001387.1:0-1877 GCA_040080105.1 Myxococcota bacterium | reverse complement strand
TGATGACGCGATCCACCCGACCACCGATGAACTCCGCCAGTGCGAACACCGAGGAGGATGTGGAGGTCGCGATCGAGCGCCGTGGCAGCGACCTCTGCGGACGGCTTCGGATCTCCCTTCAGGCGGGGTTGAGCGGTGCCGTCGATGGCACGTTCCCGCTAACGCTGGATGCCGTCGAGGCCCTTCATCGAGAGCTTGAAGAAGCAAGCTGGGTCTTCCCCCGACGAAGCTGAACCCCTCCAGCCCGACGACCCCATTTTCAACGCGGTTTCGGTGCGACCTCCTTGCCGGTCGCGGGGCCCGTCGCCCCCGCCAAAGTCGAAGGCGGACGAACCCGAACCCGAGTCGACCGCCGCCGACCTCCACGAGGCGCTCGCTGCCGAGGCGGACGACGATCCCGAGGCGTAGTTCGTCGTAGCCGTGGACCTTCGTCACCGCTCCGGGTACGCTCGCCGTGTCGCAGCTTGGGAGTTCCGGGGTGGTCTCGGGGCGGGCGGCGACCGGCTCTCTGAAACGTCGTCGGGGTCTTCGGGTTCGTCGGGCAGGTGCTCGTCGGGTTCTCGGGCTCGTCCGAGGCAGGTCGCGTCGGGCTTCTCGGGGCTTGAGGTAGGACGGGGCGACCCGCTCCGCTGATGCCTCACGTGGCGCTGACCTTGTTGCGAGCGAGACGGGCAATGTGATGGAGGTCAGCCAGTCCGCGGCGCGGGAGGGCTTCGAGGCCGCTGGCCTGCCGTCAACGCCGACCCGCGCCGCTGGAACCGAGTACACGCTCCCGAACGGCAACAAGGTTCGGTTGATGGAGCCATCGGGTCAGGCCCCGCGCCGCGCGTCCTTCACGAACGCGAACGGCCAACCCGTGGACTTGGACGGCAACGTCCCGCAACCACCTCGCGGGAGCACCTCGGCGGAGCGGAAGGACTTCGTTCGGAGTCAAACCCACATCGAGCAAACCGAATGACCACTTCACGCGGCGTCACTGACCAAGCGGCAGAGGCCATCAGGGCAGCGGCACCGCTCGGCGTGTCCGGGGTGGCCTGGGCTGGAGAGACCCTGACGGTATGGGGCTCGAACTGGAGCTTCTCCACGATGAGTAACTGGAGACTCCTGCGCGAAGGTCGGTTCACGTGTTCGTCCATACAGGGCCCCCACGACGCCCTCGGACACCTGAACGGTTGCACGGTCAACGGAGCATCCCTACGTCCCGGTGCGCTCGACGACATCACGTTGGAGTTCAGCGGCGACATCGTGCTGGAGGTCTTCAGTGACATCGGAGTAGAACCGTGGGTGATGCGGCTTCCTTCCTGCGTATTCGTCCCATCCGACATCGCAGATTGAAGGCTACCCGCCTCCTCCCGACGAGAGCCACTACAGGACCTACGACGCCGTTTTCAACGCGGTTTCGGTGCGACCTCCTCGCCGGTCGCCGGTTCCTGCTCCACGTGCTGCCGGCCGACCTCCGGGTTCGACCTGGCGGTGCAGGCGGGCGGTACCGCGATGGGTCTGTTCGGTCCCGGCGCGGGCTACGGCACGGGCGCACGGGCGGTGGTGGCGCACGTGGACGACGCGGCGCAGCTCGTCGCGACCAAGGGGGACGAGGCAGCCGACGCGCTGCGAACGATGACCGGGATGTGCTTCGTGGCGGGCACGCCGGTGTCGGTGCCGGGCGGTGAGGTCCCGATCGAGTCGCTGGAGGTGGGCGACGAGGTGCTGGCGGCGGAGCCGGACGGGGCGGTGGAGGTGTCGCGGGTGGTGAGTCGGATCTTCCGGACCGCGCCGGTGGTCGTGGACGTGGAGGTGTGGACGAGGAGCGGTTCGTCGGAGCTGACGGCGACGGAGGACCACCCGTTCTGGGTGGTGGGGCGAGGCTGGGTGGAGGC
>JBEBJC010000290.1:0-9064 GCA_040080105.1 Myxococcota bacterium | reverse complement strand
CGGGTCGCGTCGCTCGCGCGCGGCGAGGCGGCGCTGTCCGAGGTGGTGCTGGCGGGGAGCACCGCGTTCTACTGGCGGTGTGGGCTCACCGCGCTGCACGCGGCGGTGGCGGCGGCGCTGGTCGGGTTCGGGGTGCCCGAGGCGCGGGCCGAGGTCGCGCTGCGGTACGCCCCGATCTGGGTCCCCGGGGTGGTGCTGCCGCTGGTGCTCGTGTTGGTGGGGTTCCCGTGACCGGCGGCGCGTACACCGCGCTCACCACCCTGCACGGCGTGCTCGCCGGCCTGTCACTCGCGGTCGGCGCCCACCCGCTGGTGGCGATCCGCACCCGCGGGGTGTCGAAGTACACGGTGCTCACCGCCACACTCAGCGCGATCGGGTTCTCGTCGACGTTCGCGCTCGGGTGGTTCGTGTACCCGGAGTACCGGCGGATGGTGAAGCCGGCGCTGTACCTGGCGAGCTCGGGGGCGGTGCTGCGGTTCGAGACGAAGGAGCACCTCGCGGCGCTCGCGGTGGGGTTGACGGTCGCCGGCGCGGCGACCCTGCGCGTGGCCGGCCGGACCGCGCCGGGGAGGGAGGCGGCGTTCAGCCTGCTCGCCACCGGGTGGATGCTCGGGCTCGCGGTGGGGTTGCTCGGGGTGTACGTCCGCGCCGCTGCCCACCCTGGGTTCTGAGGGCCTCGACCCGCCAGGAGCATGAGAACCAGGTATCCTCGGGCTGGAGGCGCCCCGTGCTCCTGGTGCTGTCCGCTCTGCAAGGGTGCGAGCCGCAGATCTTGGATTCTCCCGGAGAGTGTGCAGTCCGCCCCGGCCTTGTTCGCTTCGACGCCACCGATGTCATCGCGAGCGACGCGTCCGATGCGGACGAGCGCGACATCCGCGACGCCATCCGCAGCGCCTGGGAAGCCTACCTGCGCGTCGACGAGCGGGCGCTCGCTCGGTGGCTGACGGACGACAGCATCCGGATGAGCGGGCGGTGGGGTGCAGGCGCGGTGCAGCGCGGAGCCGAAGCCATCGCGGCGGGCCTGGCGGCGGAGGCAGAAGCGTACGAGCGCGGCAGTGGAGTCATCGATCAGGAGCATCTGCTGTCGCAGGCCGAGATCCATGTGGACGGGGACGCAGCTACGGTCGTGTACTGGGACACGGGCAAGAGCGGCTATCGTTGGTGTGGAGAAGAGCAGGGAGCTGTCGTACAGGTCCTCGTCAAGGATGGCCATCGGTGGCGGATCGCGCACTGGACCGACTCGTTCTCGTCCGGGTACGACCTCGAGCGACGAGCGCCCGGCCGGGAGTCCTTCCGCTTCGACTTCTCCTATCCGGTGCGCGATCTCGAGCGCGCGATCGCCTTCTACGCCCCGCTGCTCGGAGAGCCCGAGGCGAGGACCGCCGATCGCGCCAGCTTCGTTCTGCCGCTCGGCTCCCGCTTCGTGCTCGACGCTTCCGGGCTGCAGGGCATCGCCCAGCTGACGCCCGAGATGCCCAACGGCTGGGCGACGCTGCAGGTCGAGGACGTTCAGAGCGAGCGAGATCGCCTGCTGGAAGCTGGGGTCACCTTCATCGACGACGGGGAGATCTTCGAGGACGGCGTAGATCGCTACGTCATCGGGCTCGACGAGCCCGATCACAACCCGTTCGTGCTGGTGCAACGCGGGGAGGGGAGCGGGCCGGCGCCTGCCACCCCGAGCGGACTCGAAGGGGAGGGGGCCGGACTCGCGACCGTGCGGGAGCTGACCTCTGCGTGGGTGAACGCCGATGCAGAGGCCCTGGCCGAACTGTACGGAGAGCGCGGGCGACTCTACGACGACACGCGCGTCAAGACGCGCGGCTTCGAGGTGGGCCCAGACCTCGCAGAGGCCCTGCAGACGGTGTACTGGCCCAGGTTCGATCGCTCGGTGGAGGAGCCCGGGGCCAGCTCGCCATACGGCAGAGCAGGGCCGCTGTCGGTGCAGCTGCAGGCCGTGGGCACGACCTCCCGAGTGTATGGCGACAGGATCGTCGTGAGCTACCTGCAGGTCCTGACCGGCACAGGCGAGCACCCGTTCCGCGAGACAGCCCTCGTGACCCACCTGCTCGACCAGCAGGGCAGGCCACTGTTGAGCTTCACGACCACGAGCGATGTCCTCGAAGGGGGTCGGGTGCTGGGGCCCGACTACATTGGCTACCCTACGACATCTGTGTCCGATCACACCGAGGACTTCTACACCGACACGATGGCGTTCGGCGCGCCGTACGTCGACCGCGCCTACCGCGGATGGTGGAGCGACAACGACAGCGTGTATGGGACCTACGGCGCTCGGCCAGAGCGAGATGGGCTGCCTCGGCCTGGACAGACGAGCGCCTACGACAGCTTCTGGGTCCGCTCGGCCGAAGATACGCTCGCCTACCTCGAGAGCACGGACGCCCGTTTTCCCGTCATTCCCGCCATCACGGGGCACTCGGGGTTGCAGCGTTACCGCGGCTATGCGCAGGTCGTGGCCACGGACAGCGAGGGAAACGTCGTGCTCTTCACGGAGTACACGGGGGAATGAAGGGCAGCACCGCCCGGCCCCTCCTGCGGCGCGCAGGCCGGCCGGCTTACGACTCTGGAACCGACGCCTGCTCGTGAGGTCGGCATGGGACAACATGGGTTACGCCGAGTACCACCGCGCCGCGTTCACCGACCCGCACCAGGCCCTGGCCTACGCGCGCGGCGCCCTGACGGCCGCGGTGGCCCCCGTGACGCCCGAGATCACCGTGCCGAACCTGGATGAACGAGGGTTGGCGAGGCTCGCGGCGCGGCTCGGGCCCACGGGCCCGGCGAGGCGGGTCGCGCTGCTCCGGATGCTCGATGGCGCGCCGCTCGAGCGGTGTCTGAACGGGGCGGAGCGCGTCGAGGTGCAGGGCGAGACGGCGGGGGTGTGGCAGGTGACGGACCGACCCCCGTGGCCCGCCGAGCCACGTTCGTTGTGGATCGAGGCGGCGGGCGACGCGGCGCTGGTGCGGGCGCACGCCTGCGGCGGCGACATCGTCGAGGGTTGGGCCGAGCTCGACCCCGGCGATCTGGAGGCGCTGCTCGACGCCGAGGTCCCGGCCGTCGTCGCCTGGTGGTGCGCGTTCGACGGACACGGCACCGCGTACCACGGCGTCCGGCTGGCCCTGCACGGCCGGTACCAGGACGGGCAGCTGCGCCCGGTCACGCCGGGACAACACGAGCTGGTGGTTCTGGTGTCCGGCAAACGCCTCGACGGCGCCGCCGTGGTGGCGCGGGTCGCCGCGGCGATGGGTGCGCGGTTGACGCGGGACGGCTCGGGGCTGTGACCTCCCTCTCTCCCCAGAGGGGAGGGAGCTGGTTAGAGCCGGGGTGAAGCACGTCTTCCCCCTCTCCCCCGCATCGGGGGAGAGGGCCGGGGTGAGGGGGAATCGACACATGGCCGTGGTGAACAATGTCGCTCTCGCGCTACTCATTCTGGCTTCGTGTCGCCGCGGTTCCGCCTGGGACGATCGTTCGCCTGAATGTCAGGTATCAGGCGAGGATGCTGGCGTGGAGGTCGCGGCGCCGACGGATCTCGGGTTCGCTGCATCCGACGTTGTGGTAGCGCTCGGCCCCACGGTCCGGGCCTACGGCCCGCTGGGGGACTTCGATGTGGACGTTGTCGCGACCGTCGAGGGTGACGCCTACGTCGGTGACCGTGTGCGTAGTGACGGCAACGTTCATCCCGAGACGGACAATCCCGGCTACTTCTGCATCGAGGGACACTCGGTCTATGTGCCGATCCGATGGACGCTGTCGAGCGACGCTTTCGTGTGTACGGGAACGGCGCTTGCGGTCGCCCAAGACGTAGCACGACACTCGATTTGGGTAGGCACGTCGCTCGACGAGCCTAGCCTCTGCGAAGGGGCAGAGCTGCTGGAATGGGCTGCGACACTTCAGGGGTGTGGCCCGCCCTGGGCGTTTGAATTTCAGCAGTTTGGTCGCTGGGACCTGCCGTGGAGCGAGGGATTGTCGGGGCTCTTGTTTGCTGTCTGCACTGATGGGGGTAAGGTCGGAACTTCGTTCGGCGACATTGAAAGTGAGTATGAACCCGGCGAGTTCCCTCCGGACTCGGGGGGCTGAGCCGCTCGTCCCGAGATCCACCGACCGAGCGCTACCCAGTCGTTCACGCTGCAACATCTTGGCGGTTGCGATTGACCCAGCGACGCTGCTGGTGGCCGGGAAGGTGCACGATCTGGCCTGCACCTCCGAGTCTCGAGGTGGTCGATCTGGCGCTGCGAGTGGCCCGCAGTCAGATCCTCACGATCTGGCCACCCCGCGCGAGGGTCGCGGCCCACCCGAGCTCCTCGGGGCAGGTGCGCGCGGAGCGCGTCGGCCGCGACGAGCTCCCGGTGGTCACGAAGATCCGTCCCGACGGCGCAGCGGGCGGAGTCAACCCGATCCGCTGGCGCCAGTCGGCCGCGCCGACCTGTCGCAACGCGCCCTGGTCGAGGGCTCGCTCGCCGCGTTCTTCCGCCGCCAGGACGTCCTGCGCGAGGGGCCCGTTCGTGAACTCGCTCGCCGGGATCGGGAACGGGCTCGCCCGGCTCCTGCGATCACCTTCCGGCGGATGCTCGTGTTGGCGCGCCGGCACGCGGTCGACACAGCTACAGTTGCATGTCGCGGGGAGCTCAGCCTATGCTCGCGTGCTGGAGGTCGGAATGCGGCGATGGGTGATGCTGTCGAGCCTGGTTGCGCTCGCCCCAGCGGCGTTGGCCACTCCGGGGGACGATCTCGAGCGCGACGAAGGGTGGATCCCGCCGCCGCCCCCGGGAGGACTGCCGCAGACCACCCTGCCCGGCTGCGGGCCGCAGAGCGATCCTGCGGAGTGGATGAGCGACGCCGGTGGAATGTACCCCTTGCTGTACCCGCCGACCGATGTCGCCGCGAGCAGCTGGTCTCTCCGGGGTTCGTTGTACTACGCAGGCACCGAGGTCGCTTGGACGGCAGACCTCGACGGAGATCCGCCGTTCGAGGTGGTCCTGCCCGAAGGTGCGTTCTTCGACGTCTGGCAGCGGGACTGGCTCTCGTCGGTGCGCATCCGGCTCGTGGGGCACGGCAGCGACGGGTCGGACACGGTCGTCGGTGCCGCCGTCGTGCATGTCGTGTGGCCCGAGGACGAAGCCCTCTGGCTCGAACAGGAGACCGCGACGGTGGAGGCTCCCAGCGGTGCGTGGAGCCTCGCCGAGCCAGCGCGGCTCGCGGCAGCCGGCACGGACTCCGTCCTGCGGAATTCCTCAACGACACCACGGAGGTCGAGCCGTTTCGGGGCGCGCGTGTCCACGTCACGGGACCGGAGTACGACCTGACGCACACGCCCGACTGGGAGCCGACCTGGAGCGGGTTGGCGAGCGACCACGCGGTGGACCGGTGATCCTGCTCGTCGCCGCGTGTCGACCAGAGGGGAGTCCGAGGCCGCACCAGCCCTCGCGCTCCACGGAGGGCGGACCGACGCTGGTCCTACCCGAGCCCGCGGAGGCCACTGGATGTGTGCCGGAGGCGGAGATCGTCGGAAATGGCCTCGACGAGGACTGCGACGGTTTCGCGGACGAGCTCGGCGTCGGTGAGCCGGCGGAGGACGCCGCAGCGCTGGTGTGGCTCGGTTCGGCGAACGATGCGCTCGGGGGCGCCGTCCGATCCGGATGGGATCGCGAGGGTGTGCCCTGGGTCGCGTTGGGCGGCGACGACGTGGCGACAGCCCACTGTATTCCCGTGGACACCGCGGACGAAGTGCACATCGATGCGTTCGAGGGGTTCGGCTTCGATGTCGGAGTCGCGGACTGGACGAGCGGCTTCCTCGTCGTGGTCGACGTCATCGGCGAGGTCAACGTGTACTCAGGCTCCTCTGGAGAGGTGGACCACGACGACGCCCTCGCGAGCATGCGAACTGCTGCCTACGGCATGGAAGTGGCAGACCTCGACGCTACCGGTGAGCAGGAGCTCGTCCTCGGCGGAGCGGGAACGCTGCAGGTGTTCGACGCTCCCGTCGGTGACGCGTTCGCGCCTCCGCGGCTGACGGTCACCTCGGCCTACGGCGTGACGCAGAACTTCGCGTATCAGATCGGGGAGGTGGGGGACCTCACCGGGGACGGGGTGCCCGAGGTGACCGCCTACGAGGAGGATGACGCCGTAGGTGGCCGAGCGCGGATCCTGCCCGGAGACCTCACCGGGACCGTGCTCAACACCGACGTCGGATGGGCCTTGACCGGCGAGGAGCCCTTCGGGGAGGCGGGATTCGCGATCGCCCTCGGCGACCTCGACGGCGACGGGTACCTCGACCTCGTGACCGCCGCCGTCCTGGCCCAGGGCCGCGGCGGGATCACCTACGTCTACCCGGGCCCGATCCTCGAGGACGCATGGCTGGCCGACGGGATGGCGACGTTCACGCCGGCGTTCGCGAACGACTGGTGCGGGCGAGCGCTCGACACCATGCCGGACCAGGACGGGGACGGCCGCGCCGAGCTGCTGATCGGCTGTCCGCGCGACGAGTTCCAGGGGGTGGGCCTGCCCGGTCGAGTGGAGCTGTACGCGGGCGCACAGGTGAGCGGCGCCGTGGACGCCACGCTCGCGAGCCGGATCTTCGTCGGCCGGTCGCCCGACGACTGGTTCGGGCGGGCGGTGCTGGGCGAGGCCGACGTGACCGGCGACGGCGAGGCGGACGTAGTGGTCGGCGCGCCCGGCGACACCGCGAACGGGACGCCCCTCCAGCCGCTCTCCGGGGCGGTCTACGTGATCGAGGGGCCGCTGCTCTGAGCGGCCCGCTCTGGCGCGGGCCTCTCCCAACGGGGTGGGCTCGGGCGCTGGTTCCACGGGGAGACGATGCGCGGGCGCCGAGGCCCGCCCCACCAGCCTGAAAGTACACGGGGGAATGAAGGGCAGCACCGCCCGGCCCCTCCTGCGGCGCGCAGGCCGGCCGGCTACGACTCTGGAACCGACGCCTGCTCGTGAGGTCGGCATGGGACAACATGGGTTACGCCGAGTACCACCGCGCCGCGTTCACCGACCCGCACCAGGCCCTGGCCTACGCGCGTGGCGCCCTGACGGCCGCGGTGGCCCCCGTGACGCCCGAGATCACCGTGCCGAACCTGGATGAACGAGGGTTGGCGAGGCTCGCGGCGGCCTACCTCGACGACATCCCGTTCATCGACTGCGACGACTCCGGAATGCCCACGGTGAACGTCAGCACCGAGTACGACTGGGCGCGCTTCCTCTGGGCGATGAACCAGGAGGGCATGACGGTCGCCCAGATCGCGGACGTCGTCGCCCTGTCGTCCCCCGATTTCTGGGGGAACGAGCCCCCCACCAACTTCCATCCGGCAGCCCTGCTGCAGGGTGCGGTCGACGAGTACGACCTGACGCACACGCCCGACTGGGGGCCGACCTGGAGCGGGTTGGCGAGCGACCACGCGGTGGACCGGTGATCCTGCTCGTCGCCGCGTGTCAGGGGAGTCCGAGGCCGCACCAGCCCTCGCACTCCACGGAGGGCGGACCGACGCTGGTCCTACCCGAGCCCGCGGAGGCCACTGGATGTGTGCCGGAGGCGGAGATCGTCGGAAATGGCCTCGACGAGGACTGCGACGGTTTCGCGGACGAGCTCGGCGTCGGTGAGCCGGCGGAGGACGCCGCAGCGCTGGTGTGGCTCGGTTCGGCGAACGATGCGCTCGGGGGCGCCGTCCGATCCGGATGGGATCGCGAGGGTGTGCCCTGGGTCGCGTTGGGCGGCGACGACGTGGCGACAGCCCACTGTATTCCCGTGGACACCGCGGACGAAGTGCACATCGATGCGTTCGAGGGGTTCGGCTTCGATGTCGGAGTCGCGGACTGGACGAGCGGCTTCCTCGTCGTGGTCGACGTCATCGGCGAGGTCAACGTGTACTCAGGCTCCTCTGGAGAGGTGGACCACGACGACGCCCTCGCGAGCATGCGAACTGCTGCCTACGGCATGGAAGTGGCAGACCTCGACGCTACCGGTGAGCAGGAGCTCGTCCTCGGCGGAGCGGGAACGCTGCAGGTGTTCGACGCTCCCGTCGGTGACGCGTTCGCGCCTCCGCGGCTGACGGTCACCTCGGCCTACGGCGTGACGCAGAACTTCGCGTATCAGATCGGGGAGGTGGGGGACCTCACCGGGGACGGGGTGCCCGAGGTGACCGCCTACGAGGAGGATGACGCCGTAGGTGGCCGAGCGCGGATCCTGCCCGGAGACCTCACCGGGACCGTGCTCAACACCGACGTCGGATGGGCCTTGACCGGCGAGGAGCCCTTCGGGGAGGCGGGATTCGCGATCGCCCTCGGCGACCTCGACGGCGACGGGTACCTCGACCTCGTGACCGCCGCCGTCCTGGCCCAGGGCCGCGGCGGGATCACCTACGTCTACCCGGGCCCGATCCTCGAGGACGCATGGCTGGCCGACGGGATGGCGACGTTCACGCCGGCGTTCGCGAACGACTGGTGCGGGCGAGCGCTCGACACCATGCCGGACCAGGACGGGGACGGCCGCGCCGAGCTGCTGATCGGCTGTCCGCGCGACGAGTTCCAGGGGGTGGGCCTGCCCGGTCGAGTGGAGCTGTACGCGGGCGCACAGGTGAGCGGCGCCGTGGACGCCACGCTCGCGAGCCGGATCTTCGTCGGCCGGTCGCCCGACGACTGGTTCGGGCGGGCGGTGCTGGGCGAGGCCGACGTGACCGGCGACGGCGAGGCGGACGTAGTGGTCGGCGCGCCCGGCGACACCGCGAACGGGACGCCCCTCCAGCCGCTCTCCGGGGCGGTCTACGTGATCGAGGGGCCGCTGCTCTGAGCGGCCCGCTCTGGCGCGGGCCTCTCCCAACGGGGTGGGCTCGGGCGCTGGTTCCACGGGGAGACGATGCGCGGGCGCCGAGGCCCGCCCCACCAGCCTGAAAGTACACGGGGGAATGAAGGGCAGCACCGCCCGGCCCCTCCTGCGGCGCGCAGGCCGGCCGGCTACGACTCTGGAACCGACGCCTGCTCGTGAGGTCGGCATGGGACAACATGGGTTACGCCGAGTACCACCGCGCCGCGTTCACCGACCCGCACCAGGCCC
>JBEBJC010000289.1:0-9065 GCA_040080105.1 Myxococcota bacterium | reverse complement strand
CGCCGTACGGGGCGTCGACCTCGATCCGCAGCCGATCGGCGTCGTAGCCGATCCGCAGCGACGTCCGCTCGGCTTCGGGCAGCGGCCGACCGTCCCACGACCGACCCACGATCAACGTGATCAACGCGCCTCCTTCGACCGCTGGCTCGCGATGTCCAGCCGCAGCTGGTGCAGCTGCTCCATCAGCGCGGTGATCGCTGCCTGGTTCAGCGCGCCCACGTCGGATCCCCGCACCTTGTCGGGGGTGGTCGCCTCCGCCGTGCGCACCCACACCGGCACCGCGGTGTTCGGGGCGTACAGCCGCAACACCACCTGCGCGTCGGTGGCGATCCCGCTCGGGTCGAACGTCCGCCCCGCCCGCTCGCGGTACTCGACCACCAGGACGCCGGTGGAGGGCTCGATCCCGACCACCTCCTGCGCCGACTTCATCCCGTCGATCGCGTCGACCGCCCGGGTGGGCAGCACCTCGAACCCGGCCTGGACCAGCTCGGGCACGAACTCGGCGTCGAACCCCTTGCGCAGGCGCGCCAGCACGGCGGCGTGGGTCGGCCTGGGCTGCCAGCTCGACACCAGCGCCACCACCGGGACGATCCGGGTCACGTAGGTCGCCGCGATCCACGCGCGGGCCTCGTCGGCGTGGGCCCCGGCAGGGAACTCGTCGAGGTACCGCTGGTACGCCTCGCGGGTGCCCACCGGGGGGGTCTCGGCCCAGATCAGCGCGTCGCGGGCTTGGGTGGCGGCCGCGGCGTACTTCCCGCTCGGGTACTGCAGCAGGTACCGGCCCCACGCGCTCGCGGTGCCCTCGGCGGCGGCGTCGCGGTAGGTGAGCTCCTCCACCTGCGCGGCGGCCTCCCCGCGGTGAGGTGAGGTCGGCCAGCGGTCCACGTACGCCGCGTACGCCGCGAGCGTGCCGTCCTTGCCGGCCTCGGCCCACCCGAGCTCGTGCGCTCGCGCCTGCGCCTCCGCCGCGCGATCGCCCGCCGGGAACGCCGACAGGTACGAGGCGTACGCCACGCTGGTCCCCGACGCCTCCGCTTCGGTCCACGAGCGCTGCTCGGCGCGGCGCCGCGCCAGCGGGAGCTTGGTCGACGTCGGGTTCTTCACCGCGTACGTCAGGTACGCCGCGCTGGTGTCGGCCTCGACCGCGGCCCGCCAGTCCTTCGGACCACAGGCGGCGAGCAGCACGAGGATCGCGAGTCCGTTCTTCGCCATGCCCGCGTCATACCGCGAGTCGGGGGCGTTGGGCACGCCACTCGCGGTTACGGAGGCACGTGGTGCTGGAAGTGCTGGCCCGAACGGAGCGCTGGGTGGTGGTGAACAAGCCGAGCGGGCTCGCGGTTCACCAAAGCGCCCGGGTGCGCGATCGCGACACGGTGATGCGGTTCGCGCGGCGCCAGTTCGGCGACCGGGTCGACCCGGTCCACCGGCTCGATCGCGCGACCTCGGGGTGCCTGCTGTTGTCGCTCGACCCGCAGCACACGGGCGAGCTCGCGGCCGCACATAGCGGGAGCGAGAAGGTGTACGTGGTGTTCGTGCGGGGTCGGATGACGCTCGGCGAGCTCCGGTGTGAGGCGCCGCTGCGCGACGACCGCGGGATCGAGCGGTCCGCGGTCACGGTGTTCACCGCGGTCGCGTCGAGCGCCGAGCCGCGGGTGTCATTGGTGCTCGCGCGCCCGGTGACCGGCCGCACCCACCAGATCCGGCGCCACCTGCGCGACCTGTCCCACCCGGTGCTCGGGGACTCGAGCCACGGAGACACCAGGGTGAATCAATGGTTTCGCGCCCAGTACGGGCTCGGGCGTCTGGCGCTGCACTGCGCGTCGCTGCGGGTGGCGGGCGAGGTGGAGGTGCGGGCCCCGCTCGCGCCCGAGCTGCGGGCGTTCGGGGAGCGCCTCCCGTGGTGGGCAGAGGTCGCGTCGACGGTGGAGGTCGGGTGAACGAGACGACTCGGTCGGTGGGCCGGCTTCCCGCCGGCCAGATCCCGTGGTGGGTGTACAACGGCGCGCTGGTGGGGGTGGGAGCGCTGGCGCTCGCCGCGTCCCTCGTGTTGTCCCCCGGCGACGACCCGCGGTGGGTGTACCTGCCCGACGGCACCCGGTTCGGCGAGACCTGCGCGTTCCTGGCCGCCACCGGCCTGCCGTGCCCCCAGTGTGGGATGACCCGCAGCTGGGTGTTCGCCGCGCGCGGCCACCTGATCGACTCGTTCCTGTACAGCCCGGGCGGCCTCGGCCTGTTCCTGTGGTCGCAGGTGGCGGGTGTGTTCGGCGCGATCCGCCTCGCGCTGCGGCGCCCGCACACGCTCGAGCTGCCGTGGCAGGTGTTCGTGGGGTGGTGCGTGGCGTGGATGATCGGCCTGTACCTCCTCCCGTACGGGCTGCGCCTGGGGGGGATCGATCCCCTGCCCTAGCCGCCCCAGCTGCGGCCCTGGTGCAGCTCCGAGTGACAGGTGCCGGTGCACGTGCCTCCCGAGCGGGTCATCCCCTCGGGGAGCTCGAGGGTGAGCACGCCGTCGACGTGGTCGGCGGGGGACGAGATCTGTTGCGCGGTGCCGGTCGGGTGGCACACCTCACACGAGATCCCCTCGTCGAGGTGCGCCTCGTGGGTCTCGTCCGCGTCCTCCCACGCGTCCACCGTGGTGGGGTGGCACCCGCCGCACCCGACCTCGTCGGTGGCCGACACACGTCCGGTGCCGGTGAGAGGCCCGTGGCAGTACACGTCGCACGTGCGGGTGGCCGCCTCGTAGTCGCCGCCTGCCCCGAGCCCCCCGGCGAACGTCACCTCCGCCCGGCCCGGGCTCGCGTCGCCGCCGAACTGCAGGTGGCCGGGCGAGAACACGTCGGTCGGCTCCTGGTGGCACACCGGGCAGCCCCAATCCGCGTGGAGCTCGGACGCGTCGAGGTGAAGGCGGTGGGGCGGGAACGAGATCCGCGCCGGGTCGTCCTCGTCGTCGATGTCCTGCGGCGGCGCCGGGTCCCCGGTCTCGCGATCGCCGTGGCAGAAGGTGCAGCTGGTGGTCCAGTCCGCCACCACCCCGTCGTGGCACGACGCGCACGCCGGCCCGCCGTCTCCCGCGAGGCGCTGGCCGTGGCAGCCGCTGGTGGCGCACTCGAGCTGGGCGAACTTCGCGCCGATCCCGTGCTCGGACGGGTCGGGCCAGGTGTCCGGGTGCATGCCTTCGCCGCCCCCCGTCGGCACCTCCGCACACACCTCCGGCGCTCCGTCGACGATCCACGCCCGCACCGCGTCGACCGTGGCCGCGTCGAGCGCGCCCGACGGGGGCATCGACCCACCGGCGTCGGAAGGCTGGGTGCCGGTGAGCTTCTGCAGCAGCAGCGACCCGTCGGGGTCACCGGGGATCACCAGCGCCGCGCCGCCGTCGGTCGGCGGCTCGACCAGCGCGCCCCACGGCTCGGTCTCGAGGTCGAGCCCGCCGGCGGCGCCGCCGGCCGAGTGGCACCCGACACAATCGGACGCGACCACCGACGCCACCGCGCACCAGCCCTCTCCCCCTCCTCCACCCGACTCCGGGTGCCCCGACCCACCCAACAAGTGGTCGTCACAGCCCGCGCAGACCAACACCCACGCTCTCCACATCTCGCCTCCCGTGCGCGCACTCCATGTTCGGCGTACGGGGCGGCGGCAACTCGGGAGTGTATCCGCGCCCGGATACGCCCATGGTAAGGTGGCGGGATGATGCTGTTCGTCTGGACCCTGGCAGGCTGCTCGACGATCGAACCCCTCTCCGGCGACGGAGAGGCGCCGGACTGCGCCTCGGCGACCTACCCGACCGGGGTGGTCGAGCCGATGACGGAGGGCGAGGTGCTGGCCCCGTACCGGTGGCCGGTAGCCGTGGACCGGACGTCCGGCGCGCGGGTCCCGCTCGACCTCGCGAACGTCCCGTGTGACGCCGACCCGAACTTCGACTGGAGCCGCACCCGGGCGTTGCTGTTCGTGTCGATCCCCGCTTGGTGAAGCGCGTGCGCGCGGCACGCCGGTTCGGTGGCCGAAGTCGAGCAGCAGATCGTGGACGCCGGGGCCCAGATCATCTGGGTGCTCGAGCAGGATCCGTCGGTGCAGCCGGGCACGGCGGAGCTGTGTGACGAGGTGATGGACGAGCTCGGCAGCGACGGGATCGGGCTGTGTGTGGGAGACGCCGAGACCGAGCCCGTCGCCGGCACGTTCGACGACTCGCCGTTCAGCGAGTTCCGCGGGTTCGACATGGTCCTGCCGCGCGCCACGATGGAGATCTTGTGGACGAGCAGCCACGGGACGCCCACCGGCAACGACAACCTCGACGGCGAGGTGGTGCTCGACATCGTGGAGCAGGTGGTCGCCGGCGCCCGCTGACCGCCGGCTCGTCTCGCCCCGCGCTGGCGGAGGCCGGTGAATTCGGTCACAATGGCGGCCCCCGCCGCACGGGTCGGGGAGCGGGGTGCCGGTGGGTTGGTGGCTACTGCTCGGGTCCGCACACGCGGCCTCCGTCGCCGGGTTGGCGGTTCCGGGAGTGGGGGGCGGGTTCGCGGGGCCCGCCGCGCCCGGCGTGCTCGGCGTGTACCACAACCCCAGCGCCGCCGCGTTCGCGCCGCGACCCGAGCTCGCGCTCGACCTGGGGCTGCTGCACAACCGGGTGAGCCAGCAGCTCGACACGTGGGACGCCCCACAGGTCGACCCCGACCTCGGACCGCAGCCTTCGCTGATGGCGGCGGTGCCGATCGGACGGTTCGCGGTCGGCGCTGCGTTCGCCGTCCCGTGGCTCCGCGGCGGCGCGAGCCCCCCCGACGGCCCCCAGCGGCTGTTCACCGTGTCGTCGACCCTGTCGATGATCGAGGGCGACCTGATCGCCGCCGCGCGGCCGGTGGACTGGCTCGGGGTGGGAGCCACCCTACGGGTCGGGCAGTTCACCTACGCGTCGTCACACGCGATCGACACCGGCGTGTTGCTGAACGGCTCGCTCGACCCCGAACCGCCGCTGCCGATCGGCGAGCCGCTGCTCGAGGGGACCCAAGCGGTCGAGGGCGTGCAGGACCTGGTGTTCAGCTGGGCCGCCGGGCTGACCGTGGGACAGCCCGACGGCCCCTCCGTCGCCGTGTCGTACCGCCCCCCGTGGGTCACCCGGGGAGAGGGGACGGTGGTGTTCGTCCCGTCGCGCGACCTGCTGGCGCGGATCGACGGGCGGGTGCAGGTCGAGTTCGTGTTGCCCGCGTCGCTCGCCGCGGGGGGCCGGGTGCCGGTCGGCCCGGTCGTGCTGCTGCCCGAGTTCGAGTGGTTCGGCTGGTCGCGCACCGGCCACGTGGTCGCCGATGTCCGCGGGCTGGCGCTCACGTCGGCCGACCCGGTGCTCGACTCGCTCCTCGCCGCGGCAGGCCTCGACCAGGCCGACTTCGTGACCAGCCAGCAGGGAAAGGACCGCAGCGCGCTCGACTGGCGGGACAGCGTGAACGTCGGCGCTCAGGTCGCGTGGGTGGCGCGCCCTCCGTTCGAGGTGCGGGGCGGGGTGTTCTACGCGTCGAGCGCGGTGCGCGAACGCTCGGTGAACCCCTCGAACCTCGACTTCGCGCGCTGGGATCTCCGCGCCGCCGGATCGTGGCAGGCCGCCGAAGCCGCCCGGTTCGGGCTCTCGGCAGATTGGTTTCCGGGAAGTCCGCGAATCGTCACGACCTCGGTTTACACTCAACAGGATCCGGGTTCGGGGGACCTGGCGCTGCCCTCCGGCAACGGAAGGTACACGCTCGGGTTGTGGAGATTGGGTGCGACGGTGGTGCTCGGCATCCCGTCACGGGGGGACAGATGATCGTCGGGTGGGGAGCGACCGCGCTGGCAGCGCCGGTCGAGCAGGGGTTGCGGGCCGAGATTTACCCGGGCGCGTTCGAGTTCGTCGCCGAGCAGCTGACGGCGGGCCCGTTCGAGTTCGGACCCACCGACATCCACACGTCGTACGACTGCTACGACACCCTGGACGTCACGAACTTCAACATCACGATCGAGGTCGAGAACGCGTCGATCGCGCTCGAGCAGGACCGCCTGACCGTCGACTTCGACCTCGGCACGGTCCAGGGGCTCGACGTGGGGATCACCGGCGAGACCGGGTGGCTCACGTTGTGCTTCGACTTCGACGCGACGATCGAGTACTTCCAGCTGATCGACGCCCACGTGCACGGCGTGCTCACCCCGGTCGAGACCGAGGATGGGGTGGTGCTCGCGTTCGCCGACCCGCCCCAGCTCACCGGGACGTTCGACTCCGACATCGACTGGTTCCCTGACGACATCGTGTGGACCTTCCTCGGCGACGTCGTGCTCGACGAGCTCGAGGAGTACATCGACACGATGCTCCCGACCTTGCTCGGCGAGCCGATCACCGGCGTGATGGACTCCCCGTTCGGCGCGTTCCCGCTGTCGGTCGACGTGTCGGCGCTGAGCGCCGCGCCCGACGGCCTGTACGCGGCCGCCGACGTGGACCTGGGCGGCGCCGGCGACTCCTCTCCCCCGTCGCTGGTGCTCGGCCAGCGGGGCGACTCGCACCTCGCGGTGGCGATGACCGACGGGATGGTGCGCGACCTGCTCGGCGTGGCCTGGACCAGCGGCGTGCTCGACGAAGACAACGAGGCGACCCAGGCGCTGCTCGCCGACCTCGTGTCCACCGTGGGCCTGCCGGAGGACGTGGCGACCACGCTGTCGATCGAGGGCAGCCCGGACGTGACGATCACGCCCGAGGGCGTGTCCCTGCAGCTCCCGCTGACCACGCTCGAGGCCTCGGCCGGCGGGGAGCAGCTGCTGCGGATGGTGGTCGACCTCGACGGCCTGCTCGAGCCGAACGTGGAGGCGTCGGAAGGGAGCGTGTCGATGTCGGCGCACGAGCTGACGATCGACGTGCGCGAGCTCGACACGTCCCACCTGATGGCGAACGAAGACGGTGACGACCACCTGGCCTCGTTCCTCGAGGGGTGGGTGGCCGACGCGATCGGCGCGTCCCTCGACGACACGCGGCTGTTCGACTCGAAATTCGCCGCCATGGGGTACGTGATCCGGCTCGACCAGATCACCCTGCAGGACCGCGGGGCGGCGACCTGGTTCACCCTGTTCGACGCCGAGGACCCCGAGGTCGACCTGGCGCCGCCCGACACGGTGGTGGCGACGAAAGACACCGAGGAGGGCCTGTCGGTGTCCCTCGGCGGGGTCGACGACCGCCCCGGGGCGCTGACCTGGAGCTACCGGCTCGACAGCAAGAGCTGGTCGACCTGGAGCGACGTGACCGAGGTGTCGCTCGACGGGTTGGACGTGGGTGAGCACACGATCGAGGCGCGCGCCCGCGACGAGTGGCAGAACGAAGACCCGACGCCGGCGCTCGCGTCGTTCGAGGTGACCGACGAGCCCGCGCACAAGGGGTGCGGGTGTGACGGCACCGGCGGCGTGGCGGCGATCGGGTGGCTCGCGGCGGCGCTCGCGGCCCGTCGCCGCCGGTAGTCTCAGCCGAGCCGGCGGAGCACCGAGCGGGCGGCGTGGTACCCGCCCATCCCGTGCACCCCGCCCCCCGGCGGGGTCGAGGCCGAGCACACGAACAGCTTCGGGTTCGGGGTGGTGTACGGGTCGAGCCGGGCGACCGGGCGGGTGAACAGCTGGGTGAGGTCGGCGGTCCCCCCGGTGACCGCGCCGCCCACGTAGTTCCGGTTGTACCGAGCGAAGTCCACCGCGGTCGTGACGCGGCGGGCCAGGATCACGTCGCGGAACCCGGGCGCGAACCGCTCGATCTGGTCTTCGATCACCGCGGTGCGGTCGACGGTCGAGCCCGCGGGCACGTGCACGTACCCGTAGCCGGTGTGCCGGCCCGGGGGGGCGCGCGACGGGTCGAGCGCGCTCTGCTGCACCATCAGCACGTACGGTCGCTCCGGGTGCTCCCCTCGGGCCATCGCCCGCTCGGACGCGGCGATCTCGGCCATCGTGCCCCCGAGGTGCACGGTGGCGGCGCGACCGACCCGTGGATCGGCCCACGGGATCGGCTCCGACAGCGCCCAATCCAGCTTGAACGCCCCCGGGCCGAACCGGTACCGCCTGAGCCGGCGGGCGTACCGCGGGGGCAGCTGGTCCCCCGCGATGTCGGCAAGCTGCACCGGGTCGGTGTCGAACACCACCGCGCGGCACGGCGGGAGCTGGTCGAGCGAGGTGACCGCCAACCCGGCGACCACCCGCCCCCCGAGCGACTCGAAGTACGACACGAGCGCCTTGCCGATCGCCGCCGAGCCGCCCCGCGCGACCGGCCACGGCTCGAGGTGGCCCGCCAACAGGAACACCAGGCCGAGCGCCGCGGTGAGCGGGCTCGACAGGGGCTGGATCGAGTGCGCCGCGCAGCCGGCGAGCAGCGCGCGCGCCCGCTCTCCCCGGAACGCCCACCGCCCGAGCCAGGTCGCGGGCCACGCGCCGTACAGCCCGAACCGGGCCATCCGCAGCGGGCGGCGCGGCACCCCGAGCGGCGCGAGCAGATCGGCGATCAACCCCTCCGGATCGTCGAGGAACGGCTCGACCATCCGTCGGTACCGGTCGCCGTCGGGCCCGAGCTCGGCCGCGGTGTCCGCCGGCGAGCCCCGGAGCAGCACCGCCGGCTCACCGTCGAGCGGGTGTGCGACCGACGCCTCGGGCCGCACCCACTCGAGCCCGTGCTCGCCGAGCGGCATCGACCGGAACACCGGCGACAGCACCCCCATCGGGTGGCACGCCGAGCACACGTCGTGCAGGAACCCGGGCAGCGTCAGCTCGGCCGTCCGCAGCCCGCCGCCGAGCGTGTCCGCCGCCTCGATCACCGTCACCTCGAGCCCGGCGCGCGCGAGCTCGATCGCGGCCGCGAGACCGTTCGGGCCCGAGCCGATCACCACCACGTCGACCGGGACCGCGCGGTACGGCACTGTTCCCTCCGGCGGAGGTGTTTAACCAGTCGAGGATGTCCGCCCCGAACGACATGCGGGTCCAGTTCGACCACGACGGCGTGACCTGGACGATCTCCCGCCCGGTGCCGCGGTGGGCGTTCCTGGTGTTGGCGAGCGCGCCCACCGCCGTCGGGCTCGCGGTGTCCACCA
>JBEBJC010000288.1:0-9073 GCA_040080105.1 Myxococcota bacterium | reverse complement strand
GTGGTGAGCCGCCCGCGCCGCCGACCTGGTCGTTCCAGGTGCCGAACGGCCTGCCCGGCGCGCCGCCGGTGCCCGAAGACAACCCGATGTCGGCCGAGAAGGTCGCCCTCGGACACCAGCTGTTCATGGACCCGCGCCTGTCGGTCGACGGCTCGCGCAGCTGCTACTCGTGCCACGTGAACGAGCGGGGCGGCGCCGACGGCCGCAAGTTGGCGCTCGGCGCGGGCGACAAGCCGCTGACCCGCAACACCCCCACCATCTGGAACGTCGCGTACCACCCCGAGCTGTACTGGGACGGCCGCGCGCCGTCGCTCGAGGCCCAGGCCACGGGTGCGTGGAAGGGCGGCAACATGGGCGTGGGCGACGGGCTCGACGCGAAGGCGGCCGAGCTCGGCGCGCTGCCCGAGTACAAGGCCGCGTTCGCCCAGGTGTTCGGCCTGGCGGAGGGCGAGGCCGTGACCCCGGGCCACGTGGTGAAGGCGCTGTCGGCGTACGAGCGCACGCTGCTGTGCGGCGATGGTGACGCGCCGCTGTCCGAGGCGGCCGCCCGCGGCAAGGCCACGTTCGAAAGCGCCGGGTGCGTGAAGTGCCACTCCGGCGCCAACTACACCGACGACGCGTACCACGACGTGGGGCTCGGGTTTGCGAAGGGCAAGCCGGTGCCCGACGCCGATCCGGGCCGCGGCAAGCACTCGAAGGCCCCGGCCGACGACGGGAAGTTCCGCACCCCGACCCTGCGCAACGTGGCCGCCACCGCGCCGTACTTCCACGACGGGCGGGCGGAGACCCTCGCCGAGGCGGTGAAGTACATGGCGTCCGGCGGCGCGCCGAAGGCCCCGAACAAGGACCCGCTGCTCGAGCCGGCGAACCTGTCCGACGAGCAGCGGGCCGACGTGGTGGCGTTCCTCGAGACGCTCACCTGTGGCCAGCTCGAGGTGCTGGGGGATCCGAAGCCGGTCGCGGCGGACTGATCCGCTAAGTGGCGCGGCCGCTGCGCGCGAGGTGGTCCGCCAGCACCAGCAGCGTGGGGAGCCGGTTCGGTCCGTGCATCCCCCGCACCGCCTCCGCCGCGGCGTCGCGGTCCATCCCCACCGCCGTCACGTACAGCGGCTTCGCCGACGTCCCCCGCACCACCTGCGCGGCGTGGGACGCCCCGGCGAACGACGTCTTCGCCACCCCGACCACCGGGATCGCGAGCGCGTCGTGGACGTGGGCCCCGAGCCCCTTCCGGCCGTGGTCGTCGAGCCACACGTACCCGTCGACCACCACCACGTCGGGGCGGAGGCCGTCGAGCACCGACAGCAGGCACGGCAGCTCGCGCTCCCAGAACGCCCCGGGCACGTAGTCGGCGATCGGCGTGCGCAGGACCGCCCGGGTCGCGGCGGGGAACTGCGCGTCCCACCGCTCCGCGAGCACCGCGGCCGCACACGCCACATCGCCCACGTAGGCCACGTCGGTGACCGCGATCACTTCGGCCAGCCGCGCTCGAACAGCCACCACCGGGGGCGGGCAGCCGGGCCGAACGTGAGCCCGAACCGCTTCATCCCGACCTCGCGCGCGATCGTCGCCGCCTCGTCGGGGTCGTCGGTGACCACCAGCCGGTCGACGTCGGCGCGGGTGATCGTCCCGTTGTCGACCATCACGTCGAGGAACACCAGCAGCGGCTGCCAGTAGTCGCGCCCGACCAGCACCACCGGGAACGCCTCCATCTTGCCGGTCTGCACCAACGTGATCGTCTCGAACACCTCGTCGAGGGTGCCGAAGCCGCCGGGCAGCACCACGAACGCGTACGAGTACTTCCGCAACATCAGCTTGCGCACGAAGAACTGGTGGAACGTGAGCACGCGGTCGACGTACGGGTTCGGGTGCTGCTCGTGCGCGAGCACGATGTTGCACCCGAGCGATCGGCCGCCGGCGTCCTTCGCCCCGCGGTTCGCCGCCTCCATGATCCCGGGCCCCCCGCCGGTCATCACGGTGAACCCCTGGTGGGCGAGCGCGCGGCCGACCCGCCGGCCGAGCTGGTAGTACCGGTGGTCCTCCCCGAACCGGGCCGAGCCGAACACCGTGACACACGGCCCCACGAAGTGCAGGAACCGGAACCCGCGGATCATCTCGACGAACACCTCGACCGCGAGCCACAGGTCGGTGAGCCGCCGCTGGGGACCCTGCAGGCCGCGCGTCTCCCGCTCGCCACCGGCCGGGGTCACCGTCCACGCCTTGCCCTCGACCATCGCGCCTCCGCCCACCCGACGTCTCGGCACGCCGGAGGTGGGTTCGAGTACGGGCCTATCTCGCCCCGCGGGCCCCCCGAGAAATCCGCGGGGCGCGGTCGGAGGACCGACAATACTGGGCCCGCTCGGAGGCGCCATGGACATCGTGCACCACCAGATCGAGGTCCGGGTGGACCCGGCCGCCCACGCGCTGCGGGTCGAGGACACCGTGGAGCTGCCCGCGTCGGACGACCGGCGGTGGCGGTTCGCGCTGCACGCGGGCCTCGACCCGGTCGTCGACACGCGAGGGTGGCGGCTCGAGGAGATCGAGCCGCCGGCCGACGCCCCGACCGCCGGGGTGCCGCTCGAGTGGTACGAGCTTCGGGCGAAGCGCCACATCGGCGGTGACCCGCACCTGGTGTACTCGGGCGCGCTGGACCACCCGCCGGTCCAGGTGGCGACCGAGTACCAGCGCAGCTTCGCCGAGAGCCCCGGCACGATCGGCCCCGACGGGGTGGTGCTGTCGGGCGCGTCGTACTGGGTGCCGACGTTCTCCGCCGGCGCGGCCCCGGCCCGGGTCACGTTCACCCTCGCGGTCGACGGGCTGCCCCCGGGGTGGGACGCGGTGAGCCAGGGCGCGCGGTTGGTCGAGCCCGGACGGGTCTCGTACACCGCGGACGATCCCGCCGAGGAGGTGCACCTGGTGGCCGCGCCGTTCACCGTGACCTCCGACCGGTACACGCGGCAGAACGGCACCACGGTGGAGGTGTCCACGTTCCTGCGCGCGGCCGAGCCGGCATTGTCGAACCGGTACCTGGTGGCCACGCGCCGGTACCTGGCGATGTACGAGGGTCTGCTCCCGGCGTACCCGTTCCCGTCGTTCGCGCTGGTCGAGAACCACTGGGAGACCGGGTACGGGATGCCCGGGTTCACCCTGCTCGGTCCGCAGGTGATCCGGTTCCCGTGGATCCTGACCTCGTCGTATCCCCACGAGCTGCTGCACAACTGGTGGGGAAACAGCGCGTTCGTCGACGGGGGGAACTGGTGTGAGGGGCTGACCGCGTACCTCGCGGACCACCTGTTCGCCGAGCAGCGCGGCGAGGGGGCGAGCTACCGGCGCGCCGCGCTGCAGCGGTACACCGACCTGGTCGACCCGGACACCGACTTCCCGTTGGCCACGTTCCGGGGCCGGGACTCCGCCGCGTCAGAGGCGGTCGGCTACGGCAAGTCGCTGATGTTGTTCCACCAGGTGCGGCTCGCGATCGGCGACGAGGCGTTCGCCGCCGGGCTGCGCGGGTACTACGAGCAGCACCGGTTCACCCGCGCGGGGTTCGGCGCGTGGGCCGACGCGTTCTCGAGCGCCTCAGGCAAGGACCTGCGGCCGTTGTTCGACGCGTGGACCACCCGGGTGGGGGCGCCTACGCTCGGCGTGCGCGAGGTGTCGGTGGCCGAGGCCGACGGGCACTTCACCCTCACGCTGACCCTGACCCAGGGCGGGGTGGACGCGCCGTTTCCGCTGGCGGTCCCGATCGCGGTGACCCTCGCCGGGGAGACGGCCGCGCGGACGTTCACCGTGCCGCTGACCGCGGGCGAGGCCACCACCACGTGGTCGTTCGACGCCCGGCCGGTGCGCCTCGACGTGGACCCCCAGGTCGACGTGATGCGGCGGCTCGACCCGCTGGAGGTGGCGCCCGCGCTGTCCACGCTGTTCGGCGCCGACGCGCCGGTGTTCGTGTTGCCGTCGGCGGCGCCCGAGGCCGAGCGGGCCGGGTGGACCGCGCTCGCCACCGCGTTCGCTGCGCCGAACCCGCCGACCCTGATCGAGGACACGGTCGAGGCGCTGCCCCCGGGCTCGGCGTGGGTGCTCGGGTACACCAACCGGTTCGCGCCGGCGGTCGCGGCGACGGTGCCGGGGGCGTCGATCGGGCCCGCCGGGTTCTCCGCCCCCGGAGTGGGGGTCGAGCGCGCCGGGAGGGCCGCGGTGCTGGTCGGCCGGTCGCCGTCGGACCCGACCGGGGCGCTCGGGTTCGTGGGCGCCGACGTGCTCGAGGCGATCCCGGGCCTCGCGCGCAAGCTGCCGCACTACGGGCGGTACTCGGCGCTGGTGTTCGAGGGGGCCGAGCCCACCAACCGGGTGAAGCTCACGCTCGAGCCGGCCGGGTCGCCGCTGGTGCGGAACCTGACCGACGGCCCGCTCCCGCCGACGAAGCTCCCCGCGGCCGCCCCGCTGGCCGAGCTCCCGAGCCGGTTCGATCGGGCCGCGATCCTCGCGACCGCGACCGACCTGTCGGATCCGGCGCTGGAGGGGCGCGGACTCGGGTCGCCGGGGCTCGACGCCGCGACCGCGCAGGTGCGCGCGGCGCTGCAGGGCGCGGGGCTCACCCCGGAGGGCGCGCCGTTCCGGTGGACCGGCGGCGACCCGGCGCGCGAGCTCGAGCTGCGGAACCTGGTGGTGCGGCTGCCGGGCACCGACCCGACCGCGGCGCCGGTGGTGGTGACCGCGCACCTCGACCACCTCGGGACCGGGTGGCCCGACGCTCGCGACGGCAACGCGGGGCAGGTGCACCCCGGCGCCGACGACAACGCGTCCGGGGTGGCGGTGGCGCTCGAGCTCGCCCGGGTGCTCGCGGCCGAGCCGGCGCGGCTGCGCCCGGTGGTGATCGCGTTCACCACCGGCGAGGAGGCGGGCCTCGTCGGGGCGCGGCACTTGTTCGGCGAGGAGCTCGGCGCGGCTCCGTTCGCGTGCGTGAACCTCGACACGGTGGGGCGGAAGGGTCAGTCCCCGGTCACCGTGATCGGGGCGGACTCCGCGCGGGAGTGGCGGTTCGCGTTCCAGGGGATCGGGTACACGACCGGCATCCAGACGGTGTTCGCGCCCGAGTCCCTCGCCAGCTCCGACCACGCGGCGTGCCAGGCGGCCGGCGCGCCGGCGGTGCAGCTGTTCACCGGTCCGAACGCCGACTACCATCGTCCGACCGACACCGCCGACCGCCTGGACGGGGAGGGGATGGTCGACGTGGCCGACCTCGCGTACGAGGCGGTCGGGTGGCTGGCCGAGCGCGCCGAGCCGCTGACGGTGCAGCTCGCGGGCGCGCCCCCGCCGGGCACCGGGGCGGGTCGGAAGGTGAGCCTCGGCACGATGCCCGACTTCGGGTTCGCCGGCCCGGGGGTGCGGGTGCAGGACGTGATGCCCGACTCGGCCGCGGCGCGGGCCGGGGTGCGGGTCGGCGACGTGATCGTGGGCCTCGGCGACGCCGGGGTGGCCGACCTCCGCGCGTTCTCGGCCGCGCTCGCCGCCCGCGCGCCCGGAGACCGGGTCGCGGTGAAGCTGGTGCGCGACGGTCAGCCGGTGACGGTGCAGGCCACGCTCACCAGCCGTTGAGGAAGTGGAGCTGGAAGTGGCAGGTGCCCGAGCAGCTCGACCCGTTCCAGGTCATCCCCTGGGGCAGGCTCACCGTGGGCTCGCCGTCGACGTGGTTCGCGGCGCCGACGATTGTGTGGCTCGCGTCGACCGTGGTCGAGTGGCACTCCGAGCAGTCGAACCCCTCGCCGGCCACGTGGCGGTGGTGCTCGCCGCTCATCCCGCCGATCTCGGCGTCGGAGCTGGCCCACGACGGGTGGCACGCGTCGCAACTGCTGACGAACGAGGCGTCGACCGTCGCGGTCGACCGGCCGTCGCCGTGGCAGTACACGCTGGCGCAGCTGCCCGCCCCCGTGTAGGTGCCGCCCGGGTACGCGACCTCCGCGACCCCCGGCGTGGTGTCGCCCACGAACAGGTGCCCGGCGGAGGACACGTCGGTCGGGGTGACGTGGCACAGGTCACACGCCCACGCCGGGTGGATCGTCTCGGTCACGTGGGCGGTGTGCGCGGGGAAGTTCGCCAGGTCCGCCGCGCCGACCGAGTCGTCGAGGTTCTCGGGCGGCGCGCCGTCGGGCGTCTCGACCCCGCCGTGGCAGAAGGTGCAGTCCGACCGCCAACCCGCCGGGTGGCAGCTGTCGCACGACACCCCCGCGGTGCCGCCGTCGAGCGTCTCGCCGTGGCAGCTTCGGCAGTCCAGCTGCTGGAACTTCGCGCCGATCCCGTGTGCTGCGGGTTCGGCCCACCCGGGCTCGTGGAATCGCTCGCCGGGCGGGGGAGGGGTCGTCTCCCCGCCCGTCTCGCCGCTCGGACCTGCTGCGGGGCCGGTCTTCGGCTCGCCACACGCCAGCCACACCCACCCGAACATCGTGCCTCCCGTGCCGCGCCCACATCACCGGGCGAGGGTCGCCGCGCCAGGGTGCGGGCCGTGTGCTCCGGCGGTGGCCGGCAATCGCCGACTCCACTACAGTGCGGGTCGTGCAGTCCGAACCCCGCGATCCCGAAGCGCCGCCGTGGCTCGGCCGGTACGAGCTCGTCCGCACCCTCGGGCGGGGGGCTTCGGGGCGGGTGATGGAGGCAGTGCTGCACGGCCCGCGCGGGTTCCGCAAGCGCGTGGCGCTCAAGCTGCTCCACCCGCGCGCCGCGCTCGACGGCGACGAGGTGACCCAGTTCGCGCACGAGGCTCGGTTCGGCGCGCTGTTGTCCCACCCGAACGTGGTGTCCACGTTCGAGCTCGGCCAGGTCGACGGCGTGTGGTTCGTCGCGATGGAGCTGGTGAAGGGCAAGTCGCTGTCCCAGCTGCTCCGGTCGGGGCCGCTGCCGCCGGCGGCGCTGCTCGACGTGGGGATCCAGGTGTGCGCCGCGCTCTCCCACGTGCACGAGCTGGTCGAAGACGGCCGTCCGCTGCGGCTGGTGCACCGGGACGTGAAGCCCGGGAACCTGCTGGTGGACACCACCGGCGTGGTCCGGCTGGCCGACTTCGGGGTGGCCGGGATCGCCGCCGAGGGGGGCGGCCGGACCTCCGGCACGCCGGGGTTCATGGCGCCCGAGCAGATCGACGGCCGCGCCGAGCCCCGATCCGACCTGTTCGCGCTCGGGATGACCCTGCTGTCGTGCGCCGCCGGGTCGAACCCGTTCGGACGAGGCCGGGAGGCGATCGACGCCACGCTGGACGTCGAGCGGGCGCTCGCCACACCCGAGCTCCTCCACATCGCCGAGCACGTGGTACCGGGCCTCGGCGGCGTGTTGTACGCCGCGCTTCGGCGCGATCCCGAGCACCGATGGCCCGACGCCCGCGCGATGGCCCAGGCCCTGAGGTCGCTGCGGAGCGCGGCGGCGGGCGCTTCACTGGCCGAGCTCGCGATCGAAGGGCCTGCCCCGGCGAGTGAGCCGGTGGCGCCGGTGACCGTCGCCACTCTGCACCGGCGCGATCCGCCGCTCGTCGGTCGGACCGGGGCGCTCGGGCGGCTGCGGGAGGCGATCGCCCGCCCCGGGATCGTCACCCTGGTCGGCCCGGGGGGCGTCGGCAAGACCCGGCTCGTCGCCGAGCTCGTGCAGGGCGGGGTCACCGCCGGGGGCGGCCCGACCGAGTACGTGTGGTGTGACCTCGTGTCGTGCCGGTCCCTCACCGAGCTGTGTGTGAGCGTGGCGACCTCACTCGGCACCGACCTGCGCGAGGGTGATCCGGCCGAGCAGATCGGCCGGGCGATCGGAGCGCGCGGACGGGTGGCGCTGGTGCTCGACAACTTGGAGCAGGTGCTCGACGTGGCCGCGCCCGCGATCGCGCGGTGGGCAACGCTCGCGCCGGCGGCGGCGTTGGTGTGCACCAGCCGGGCGCCGCTGCGGGTCACGGGCGAGGAGCTGCTCGAGGTCGAGCCGCTGGAGCCGTCCGATGCCGAGGCGCTGTTCTCGGCGATCCGCGGTCGTCCGGTCGAGGCGTCCGAGCGCGCGGCGGTGCGCGAGCTGATTCGGCGGGTCGACGGGCTGCCGCTCGCGATCGAGCTGGTGGCGGTGCGGTCGAAGGTGGTCCCGGTGGGCACCTTGTTCGAGCGGTTCGACGACCGCCTGCGGCTGACCGCCGCGGGCCCCCGCACCGCCGATCCGCGTCACCGGACGCTCCAGGCGACCATCCAGTGGTCGTGGGAGCTGTTGGGTGCGCCCGAGCGGCGCGCGCTCACCCAGCTGTCGGTGCTCGAGGGGCCGTTCCCGCTCGAGGTGGCCGAGGCCTTGTGCGCGCGCGACAGCGACCACCCCACGCTCGACCTGTTGACCACGGTGGTCGAACATCACCTGCTCCGGGTGCGGGGCGATCGGTTCGAGTGGCTCGACCTGGTGCGGGCCTACGCCCGGCGCGAGCTCGAGAGCGCCGGCCTGGTCGACGCGGCCGAGCGGCGGCACGGCGAGCACTTCGCGAGCTGGGGGTCGAACGCGGCCCGGCGGGCCCTGCGTCGGCCGGGCGGCGCGGCGCGGCTGCGCGCTCTGTGTGAGGTCCAGCCGGAGCTGGTGGCGGCGTGCCGGCGCGCCGTGCGACGGGCGGACCCGGCGGTCGCCGTGCCGGCGGTGCTCGCGGCGGCCGAGGCGATCGTGCTGGTGGGGCCGGCCCCGAGCGGGGTGGCGCTGTGTGACGAGGTGCTCGACCTGGCGTTGAAGCCGCTCGAGCGGGGCCTGGTGCAGGAGCGGCGCGGGGAGCTGCTCGAGATCGTGGGTCAGCGCGACGACGCGCTGGAGGCCTACGAGGACGCCAGCCGGTGGTTCACCCTCACCGCCGATCCGAGCCGGGCGATGCGGATCTCGATCCGGATCGGCGGCCTGCTGCGGATCGCCGGCCGGTTCGACGAGGCGCGCGCCCGGCTCGATCGCGGGCTGGCCGAGGCGCGCGCGTCGGGCCAGCGGTTCTGCGAGGCGCTCGCGCTCAACCACCTGGGCCTGCTGCTCCGCGACCAGGGGGACCCCGAGGAGGCGCTCCGACAGCTGACCCTCGCGCTGGCCGTCCACCGGGCGGCGG
>JBEBJC010000287.1:0-9075 GCA_040080105.1 Myxococcota bacterium | reverse complement strand
GTCCGCAGTGGGCGGCGCCGACGCGTTCACCGAGCCACACGCCGTGTCGTGGGCCGACGGTGCGGTCGGGCTGCTCGACAACGGGCACGGCCGGGGGCTCGTGCTGTCGCTCGATCCGGCGGCCGGGGTGGCCGAGGTGGAGGCGAGCTTCGCGACCGAGGCGACCGAGTGTGGGCCGCAGGGCACGTTCGCGCGCACCACGAGTGGCCGGGCGTGGGTCGGGTGCGCGGGCTCCCGAGTGCGCGAGCTCGCGCCCACCGGAGAGGTCACCTGGGAGGCCACCGTGGTGTGCCCCGGGCCGTCGGCGAGCGCGGTCCGGTTCTACCCGCTCGAGGGCTGGTGACCGATCACGGTGACGCCTGCGGCCGACGGGTAGGCGAGCGCGGTCCCGTCGGGCGCGGCGGTCGCCGGGTCGTCGGTCGACAGGGGGAGGGCCGCCAACGGGCCCTGACCGAGGATCTCGGCCTCCGACAGATCGGCGGTGTACCGGGCGAACACCGGGTCTCCCTCCGCCAGCGCCTCCACTGTGAGGATCGTCGACCCGTCGGCGGTGAACGCGCCCTGCAGCCACGTACCCGCGGTGGTGGCCGCGAGCGGGACGTTCCCGTCTCCGTCGGCGACCAACATCCAGTCGGCGCCTTCGCCGTCCTCGGGCGGGAGCACCTCGGCATACCGCGGATCCCGCCCGACGATCACGATGTCGACGATGTCGCCGGCCGGGTACCGCACCGGGACGGCGTGCGCCACGTCGGTGTACACCAGGTACCAGTTCAGCCACATGCCGTCGGCGATCAGCGCCTGGCGGGCATCGGACGACAGGCCCAACAAGTGCCCGTCGAACTGGAGGTCGCGCAGCAGGCCGAGGTTCAGGTCGAGCACGTAGGTGTTGAAGAACTGGTCGTTCCAGAACGCGAGCGCGCCGTCGTCGGACACCCGCAGGCCGTCCACGTCGAACACGTTCTGCACCACGATCTCGGCCGTGCCGTCGGGTGACCACACCCGGATCTCGCCCTGGGCGGTGTGCACCACCACGTCTCCGGTGCGCCGGACCGGCACCGCCGACAGCGCGCCGTCGCCGATCAGCACCGGCGCTCCACCCCCGGCGCCGATCCGGTACACCCGGTCGCCCGCGAGGACGAACAGCGCGCCATCCTCGTGAAACCGAAGCTGGGACGCCGGCTCGCCCAGGTCGTACTCGACCGACGACAGCTCGGGGACGGACGGGGTACACGCGGCGAGCCAGATCATCGGGGCCTCAGCGGGTCGTGATCAGCACCGACCGGTGGGCCTGCCCCGTCGGTCGGATCGGGAACCGACCGAGCATCGGTCGGCCCGGCGCCACCAGCGACGGCGCGAGCCAGTCGACGGAGCCGCCGGTGAGCCAGGTGGTGACGGCCGCCGCCGCGGCCCACCCGCAGGTGACGCCGTATCCTCCGAGCCCCGCGCACCACCATAGCCCGGGGAGGTCCGCGTCGGCGCCGAGCAGCGGTCGACGATCGGGGGTGAACGTACGCAGGCCGGACCAGCCCTCGACGACCGGGGCGGCGGCGAGCGAGGGGGCCCACCGGGCGAGCTTGTCGGCCACGAGCGCGCGCGCGGCCTCGGTCAACGGCCCGCGCGAGCGGTCCGACGGGGTGTCGCGGAGGTCGGCCTCGCGGTCGACCGCCTCGTCACACGGGCACACGAGCCAGGTGCCGCGCTCCGCCTCGGGTCGGAGGTACAGGCCGTCGTCGTCGATCCACACCCACGGGTGGCCAGCGGGCGCGGGCGCCGCGACCCGGGCCACGCTGCGCCGCAGCGGCACCAGCGGCCGGTCGAGCCCGGCGGTGGCGGCGAGGCGCCCGCTCCACGCCCCCGCTGCCAGGATCACCTCGTCGGCCTCGATCGGCCCGGAGTCAGTGTCGACGCCCGAGATCCGACCGGCGCGCCGGCGCAGGCCGGTCACCGCTCGGCCGGGGTGCAGCGTCGCCCCGGCGGCCACCGCCTCGCGGGCGAGGCCGGTCGCGAGGGCCCGCGGGTCGACCATCGCCTCGTCCGGTGCCCACCACCAGGTGCGGATCGCCGACCCCGCGCACACCGGCGGGGCCGGGCCGAGCCGTACGTCGACCCCGTGCGCGCGCACGCCGGCCACCGCGCCGTTCAGCGCGGTCGGGTCGTGCGCGAGCGCCACCACCGCCCCGGGGAACGTCAGGTGGGGGTCCGAGCGGGTCCCGAGCCACGCCCGGGTGACCCGACCGAGCGCGCGCTCGACCGGGTCGTCGGTGAGGCGGCGCACCATCCCCACGCCGTGGCCCGTGCTCTCGGCGACCGGCCCGCCGCCACGTTCGAGCCACACCACCTCGCGCTGGTCGGCCAGGTGGCGCGCGCACGCGGCGCCCGCGATCCCGGCGCCTACGATCACCACCCGGCCGCCGTTGGTCATGGGGCGCGCCTAACCCGGCGGGTCCGGTCGAGAGGCCGCTCGAAGTTCGTCGACAGGGGGCGGTGCACCGCTTAAAGTGCCGGGGGTCGCGCGCTCATCGTCGGGGAGGGTTGAATGGAAGACGAGAACCAAGGAAGCATGATCCTCGGTGTGGTGCTGGGGTTCTTCCTGGGCTGCCTGGGCATCTTGATCGCGGTGTTCCTGCGCGGTCCGAAGACGCTCACGGGCTCGGTGATCGGCTTCATCTTGTCGATGATGCTCGGCACCTGCCTCACCCTCGGGTTCGGGATGATGTACCCGCTGCTGATGTCCTCGAGCTACTGACCGCGAGCTACTGACCGCGGCCGGCGAGGGCCTGTTGCGGAATCGGTCGGCCGTCGCCCCCGTACACCGGGGGGTGAGCCGGCCCATAGTGGCCAGGCACCCAGCTCGTCGCGCGATCGGACACCGACTGGAACACCGAGTCGAGCCGCGCCATCGTGAGCTGGAGCACCAGCCAGTCCGGGATCGAGCCGCCGACCACGCTGGTGGCCTGATACGAGATCAGCGTCCGTCCGTCCGCCAGCGGCGCCATCAGCCAATTGCCCTGGTTCACCGGGGTGTAGATCGCTTCGTCGAGCTGGGCCCGCGTCACCCGCTTGCCGCCGGCCTCGACCAGCGGGATCACCCGGTCGAGCGCCCCCTCGACCAGCTTCCACCGGTGCTCCCAACACGCCTCGCCCAGCCCGTGGTTGTTGGTCGACTCGACCACCCACTGCCGGTCGGTGATCGGGCGGGGTAGGTCCATGTGCCCGTACCACAGGGCGTGGTCCGGCCCGAGGGACTCGATCACGAACTCGACCAACGATTCGTCGACCGAGGCGTGGGGGTCCTGCGCGGCGAGCCACAGGTGCGGCCGATCGTGGTCCAGCACCGCGATCCCGGTCGCGGTGGACGGAGCCTGCGGATCGTCCGCTTGGTGCACGATCTTCACCACCTCGCCCCGCGCCAGCTGCGCGCGCTGGTCGGCCGAGAGCGGAGGCAGGGGGTAACGGGCGCCCGAGCACGACGCGATCGCGCGCGCGATGTCGTCCTCGGCGGCGCCCGCCAGGGCAGGAGAACCGGTCCACAGCAGCCACATGTCGCCTCTGTAGCGCGTTCCGGGCCGTCCGCGCATTTCACGAGGTGGCGCGCCGCCCGAGCGTGCGCGATACGGGGGCGCGGGAGGGTGGTGTGCAGCACGCGCGGGACCTGATGGAGCCTCCGGTGATCGTGGCCCCCGACCTGTCGTTGGTCGAGCTCGCTCGCGTGTTCGTCGACCGCGGGGTCGAGGCGCTGTGTGTGGTCGAAGGGGAGCGCCTCGTCGGCGTCGTCACCGGGATGGACCTGGTGTACCGCGAGAAGAAGGTGCACCCGCCGATGTCGGTGGTGGTGCTCGACCTCGTGTTCCAGCTCGGGATGCGGCGGGCCGAGAGCGAGCTGCACAAGATGGCCGCGACCCGGGTCGACGCGCTGATGACCCACAAGGTGGTCACCGCCACCCCGGCCACCCCGATCGACGAGCTCGCGACCTGGATGGTCGAGCAGCACCTTTCGATGATCCCGGTGCTGGAGGGCGATCGGCTGGTGGGGGTGGTCACCCGGCGGGAGATGCTCGAGGTGACGCTGAGCCACGTCCTGGCGGGTTGATACGCGGCGGTAACCAAGATCCGCCCGTCACTCGCTTACCCGATCCCCATGTCGAGCGTCCTCGAACATGGGATCCCCTTCGAGCTGGGCAACGGGCGGTTCACCCTCGGCGGTGTGCTCGGCGTCGGCGGCGTGGGCACCGTGTACCGCGCGCGGGACCGCCTGCGGGCCGCCGACCGCGCGGTGAAGATCCTCGCGGCCACCGCGGTGGGGACGGTGCTCGAGCGTCGGTTCCTGCGCGAGGCGGTGGCGCTGCAGAGCGTGCACCACCCGAACGTGGTCCGGGTGCACACCATGGGGCGCGACGAGCCGTTCGTGTGGATCGCGATGGAGCTGGTCGACGGCCCGACCGCGCACCAGCGGCTGCGGAGTGAAGGGGCGCTGCCGCTGTCGGAGTGCGTGCGGATCGTGGCCGGCCTGCTGGCGGGGTTGGAGGCGGTGCACCAGCTCGGGTGGGTCCACCGCGACGTGAAGCCCGGGAACGTGCTGCTCGGCGCCGACGGGGCGGTGAAGCTGTCCGACTTCGGGGTCGTGCGCGACGACGACAGCGACATCACCAACCCCGGCGTGTCCCTCGGCACCTCGGCGTTCATGTCGCCCGAGCAGATGGACGATCCGACTTTGGTGACCCCGCGCTCCGACCTGTACTCCGTGGGGGCGACCCTGTTCGCCCTCGCCACCGGGCGACCCCCACGCGGGCTCGACGGGGAGGGCCTGGATCTCGCACCGCCGGCGGTGCGACCGGTGATCGCGCGCGCGATCGCGCCGGACCCTGCGGACCGGTACGCCACCGCCGCCGACATGGCGCGGGCGCTGGTGGCGCTCCGCCGCTGATCAGGGCCCGGTGTCGGTGGGCTCGAGCACCAGCGGCGTGTTGGTCACGTCCACCAGCAGCGTGCCGTCGGTCACGGCGTGGAACAGCGAGTCGTTGACCAGGCTCTCCGCGGCGGCCCCGGGCATCGTGGCCATCAGGCGGTAGTCCACCAGGGTGCCCCAGCAGTTTTCGGGCGCGACGACCTGGGTGGCCACGAACTCGAACCGGCCTTCGTCGTTGGTGGTGGTGGCGCCGTACACCTTGTCGGTGATGTCGTAGTTGCGCTCCTCCAGCCACACCTCCGCTCCGATGGCGGCGCCTCCGCCCGGTGTGCGGACCCCGCCTCGGATCGTCACGTCGTGCCGGGTGATCGAGCCGCACTGCCCCTCACCGATCGTCTCGGTGTCGGTGTCGGTGTCGGGCACGGTCGGGGTGGAGTCGGCGGGCGAGCCGTCGGTGGGGTCACCCGAGCACGCGAACCAGAGCAGGAAGGTCATGGAAAAGTGTAGCCCCCGTTCGCCGCAAGTGGCGCGCGATTTCACGTCCGAACCGCGCGCCGATCTCTGGTACACTACCTCCCGTCCACGCGCGGTGAAAATGCCGCACTTGGACAAGAGGACTGCGGTCCCACGAGGGGCCGAGGCCGGATCGATTTTTGCAGAGTGTTTTCCGCACAACCAACCGCGGGCGGCGGACCGCGCGAGGGGGACCGATGGCACGAGCGTGGGCGACAGGGGCGGCGTTGATCGCGATGGGGTGTTCCCCCGACTACGGGCTCGAGAACAAGCCCACCGGCGGCGACGGGATGGCGCCGGACATCTTGGTGGAGCCGAACGCGCTCACGTTCGGCGAGCTGCGGGCCGACGAGGAAGAGGTCCAGTCGTTCACCGTGACCAACGTGGGGTTCTCGACCCTGCACGTGTCGGACGTGGTGGTCGGCGCCGGCCTCGCGTTCGAGGTCCGCGGGCCGGAGGTCACGTTCGAGCTCGAGCCCGAGGCGTTCACCACGGTGGAGGTGGCGTTCACCCCGATGGGCGCCGACGAGAACTTCGGCCAGGTGCTGGTGTTGTCCGACGATCTCGACACGCCCGAGGCGCCGGTCGATCTGCTCGGCTACGGCTCGGTGCCGGAGCTCGAGATCACGCCGGGTAGCTACATCTTCACCGACACCGTGGTGCCCTGCGGCAGCGGGGTCGAGCTGACGTTGACGAACATCGGGTCGGAGGACCTGGTGGTCACCGATCTGGCGTACGAGTCGGGCGGGCTGTTGTCGCTCGACGACACCGACCTCCGGCCCCAACTGCCGGTGACGCTCGCGCCCGGCCAGCACCGCGCGGTGTGGGTGAACTTCGCCCCGACCGAGGAGGGCGCGGACACCGGCCGCCTCGATGTGTTCTCGAACGATCCCCGCGGGGTGGTGTCGGCCGACCAGAACGGCGAGGGCCAGTTCGGCGACACCAACGTGGAGCAGTTCACCGAGCCGGGGATCCCGCCGGTCGACGTGCTGATGTTGATCGACCACTCGTGCTCGATGGAGGACGCGAACACCAACGACGTCGAGAGCGGGATGCCCGACTTCGTGAACGTGCTGCAGACCGTGGCCGACTGGCAGCTGATCCAGGTCACCAAGGAGTCCGGGTGCGCCAACGGCGGCGTGTTGGACCCGAGCACGCCGAACGCGGCCGACCTGCTGATCGACCACGCGTGGGACAAGGACCCGGGTGAGTGGCAGTACCTGACCGAGGCGCTGCTCGAGCTGGCGGCGGTCGCGCTCGACCAGACCGACCCGGGCGAGTGCAACGCTGGGTTCCTGCGCACCGGCGCGTTGCTCCACGTCATCACCATCTCGGACGAGGCGGAGCAGTCGGGGCAGGCGTTCACCCACTGGCTCGGCGAGTACGACAACCACGTGCTCGCGCAGGACTTCGTGAAGGTGTCGGCGGTGGTGGACCTGAACGTCACCTGTGGGGACGGCTCGGGGCCCGACGGGTACATCGACGCGGCCTACGCGACCGGTGGCTCGGTGCTGAACATCTGCAACGCGGACTGGGGCAGCTCGTTCGGCGATGTCGCGTCGGACGTGCTGGACGGGATCCGGACGTACAACCTGTCTTCGCCGGCGGTCGACGGCACGATCGTCGTCACGGTGAACGGGGTGGCGACCACCGCGTTCACCTACTCGTCGGCCGGCAACTCGGTGACGATCGAAGACCCGCCGATCGGCGACGGTGACCTGGTGGAGATCACCTACATCGTCGCGGGCGAGTGCTGATCACGGCTCGCGGCACCACGCGAGGTACGGGGCGAGGCGGGCGGTGAACACCTGCTCGTCCACCCCGAGCTGGGCGAGGGTTCGGTCGAGCCGGTACCCGGCGCGCCGCCGCGGGGGGTGAGCGCGCGGGGCGTGGGGTGGCAGCGCCGGGGTGTCGAGGCACTCGGCGTACACCCGCCCCAGTGAGCCTTCGAGGTCGGCCACGTAGGCCTCGAACCGCAACACGGTCCGCCGTGGGCCCTCGGGCGCGGTGAACCACGCGAGCTCGCGCTCGCAGTACGTGGTCTCGGATCGCGCGAGCCCCTCGCCGAACCACGCCCACGCGGGCGGGCCGAGCGGCGCCTCGAACGGGTTCGCCCGGAGGTAGTTCGCCGCGCTGCGCAGCCGGGCCGCGGGCTCGCGGATCATCGTGAGGAACCGGGCGTCGGGGTACCGCCGCGCGAGCGCGTCGGCCGCGTTCAGGAAGTGCCCCTTCAGGAAGAACCGCCGCGGCCGGCCGTCGGGGCCGGGGCCGGCGTGCAGCAACGTCTTGCGCGCGACCCGGTCGACCAGCGCCACGAAGTCGTGCTCCCACAACCCCCGGACGTGGGGCGAGTCCGACGCGAACCCGAACTCGTCGGCGAGGACGTCGGGCCCGAGGTTCGGCGCGAGGTGGTTCAGGTGCGCGGTGTACAACGCCACGTCGAACGTGTCGGTGCGGAACGGGTCGCCCTCGTGCCGCTCGACGAACTCCGGGGGCAAGGTGGCCTCGATCCACCGGCGCACCCCGTCGGCGGTCAGCCACCGGCCTGCGGTGACCGGGGCGAGCCGCCACATCCACCGGAACGGGAGCACCGCCTGCAAGAAGCTCGGCGCGGCGAGGTGTGGATCGTCCTCCAGGTACCGCGCGAGCTGGGTGCTGCCGCTGCGCGCCGCGCTGATCTCGAACAGCGGTCCCTCGATCCGGACATCGCCCAGGGCCCTGCCGTACAGCAGCTCGTCGAGCTGCCACGCCAGGCCCCACAGCGGCGCCGCGAGCGCGACCCTCGCGATCGCGCCGGTGAGCCACACCCGCGCGAACCCGGTCAGGTCGGGGTCGGGGTGTACGGTCCACACGAGCCGCAGGTACCGCGCCACCTGGCGCGCGCGGACCACGATCGGCGGACGGTCCCACACCAGGAGCGACCCGAGGTACAGCGGCCCGGCGACGGTCGCGGCCAGCGCCAGCACCAGCAGCTGCGCCGACCGCACCATCAGCGCGCGCGCAGGCCTGCCGGGCGCGACGACCGGCTCCCCCGGCAGGTGCTCGGCGACCGCGGTCACGGCGCCACCCCGCGCCACAACAGGTCGACCCACACGTCGGCGTGGGCCTCTCGATCCGCGAGTTCGAACGGCTCGCCCAGCAGGTGCGCGACGGTGGCGCGCCCCTCGAGCCCCGCGATCAGCCACGAAGCGGTCTGTGCCGGGTCCACTGCGCGGATCCGCCCTTGGTCGCGCGCCGCGGTGAGGAACCCGGTGAGGGCCGCCCGAACCTTGTGCGGGAGGGCGTCGGCGGCGAGCGCGGCCGACAGCTCGGCGCCGGCGGCCCGGACCGCGAGCCAGCACGGCAGCGCGATCGCGAAGAACCCGAGCGCGCCGACGCAGAATTCGCGGAGCTGCACCGCGATCGGCCGGTCGTCCGGGCCGGCGGCCAGCAGGTCGAACCGCGGGAGCAACTCCGGCGCCAGCGCACGCGTCAGCAGCGCCTCCTTCGTGCCGAACCGCTTGAGCAGCGCCGGCTGGGACAGGCCGACCTCGTCCGCGATCCGCTGCAGCGACGCGCGCGGCCCGTGCGCCACGAACACGCGCCGCGCGGCGTCGAGCAGCTGCTCGTCGGTGTGTCTCCGGGGTCTCACCATCGTCTGGCCTCATGGTTAGTGA
>JBEBJC010001386.1:0-1884 GCA_040080105.1 Myxococcota bacterium | reverse complement strand
GAGCGAGCGCCCGGAGCGGAGCGAGCGCCCGGAGCGGAGCGAGCGCCCGGAGCGGAGCGAGCGCCCGGAGCGGAGCGAGCGCCCGGAGCGGAGCGAGCGTCGGGCAGACGCGCCGAACGGAGCCGCCAAGCCCGACAGCCTGCGCGGTCCGGAGGCCGGCCCCACCGACGCGAGCGAGTTCGCGCAGAAGTGGTTCGGCACGCTGCTCGACCGGATGGGGGTCGAGGGCACCACCACCGCGTCGGGCTCGGCCGACCGGGTGCACCTCGCGGTGAAGGCCGACCGTGCCGGCCGCATCGTCGGCAAGCGCGGCGCGACCCTCGGCTCGATCCGCCACCTCCTTGGGCTCGCGCTCGAGCAGCGGTTCGGTCAGCTGGTGATCGACGTGGACGTGGGCGACGACCGGCCGCCGCAGGAGCGGGAGGCGCGGTCCGACCGCGGTGACCGCGGCGATCGGCGGGATCGGGACCGGGGCGACCGCGGTGGCGACCGTGGCGACCGCGGGGGCGACCGTGGGGGAGACCGCCGCGGCGGCCGCAGCGCAGGTCGTGGTGGCCGCGAGCGGCCGGGTGAGAAGGGCCGGTACCCCGAGGAGAAGCTGCGCGCGCTCGCGCGGCGGGCGGCCGAGAAGGCTCAGGAGACCGGTCAGACCATCACCATCAACCTCGAGCTCAACAGCTTCGACCGCCGGATCGTGCACCTCGAGGTGTCCGAGATGGACGGGGTCGAGAGCCAGTCCGAGGAGCGCGCCGGGGACGACGGGCGGATGGTGAAGTACATCCAGATCATGCCCGCCAAGGACTAGGGAGCGGGTGAGGGAACCGGGGCCGAGTGGGCGCCGGGACCTCGACACTCGTGGTCGACCTCGACGTCGAGATCGACACTCGAAGTCGACCTCGAGCTCGACCTCGAGATCGCCTTCGCCGGGGGCCGAATGCAGCCGCGGGAGGTCATCGTCGCGCCGGCCACTGCCCACGGACGCGCGGCGATCGCGGTCGTGCGGGTCACCGGCCCCGGGACCCTCGACGTCGCCTCTCGGGTGGTGCGGCCGCGGCGGCCCGGCGAGTGGCGGGCCGGCCGGGCCCGGCGGGTCGACCTGGTCGACCGCGACGGGCCGATCGATGACGGCCTCGCGGTGTGGTTCGCCGGGCCGCGCTCGTACACCGGCGAGGACCTGCTCGAGGTGTCGATCCACGGCAACCCCGAGCTGGTCGCGCGGGCGGTGGCGGCGTTCGTCGACGCGGGGGCGCGGGTGGCGCACCCCGGCGAGTTCACCCGACGGGCGGTGGTGAACGGCCGGCTCGACCTGGTGCGAGCGGAGGGCGTCGACCAGCTGGTGCGGGCCGTCGGCCCTGCCGGCGTCGCCGTCGCGAGGGACGCGGTGTCCGGTCGGCTGTCGGCCGCGCTCGCCGCGGTGCGCGCGGCGGTGATCGAGCTCGCCGCCGAGACCGAGGCCCGCCTCGACTTCCCCGACGACGAGCTCGCCCTCACCTCCGACGCCGAGGTGCTCACCCGCCTCGCCGCGCTCGAGCGGCAGGTCCGGGCGCTCGCCGACACCGCGCGCGCCGGTCGGATCCGGGTCGACGGCGCGACCGTGGCGCTGGTCGGGCCGGTGAACGCCGGCAAGAGCTCCCTGTTCAACGCGCTGCTCGGCGAGGTCCGCGCGATCGTCCACCCCACCCCCGGCACCACCCGCGACCGGGTCGAGGCCCGCGCGCGGTGGGGCACCCTCGACGTCACCCTGGTCGACACCGCCGGGGATCGGGACACCGACGACCCGGTGGAGGCGCTCGGGGTCGAGCTCGCGCGGGCGGTGGTCCAGCAGGCCGACCTGGTCGTGGTCGTGGTGCGGTGCCGCCCCGGCGGGCTCGATCCGTCCGAGCG
>JBEBJC010001385.1:0-1885 GCA_040080105.1 Myxococcota bacterium | reverse complement strand
TCCCACCTGCGCCCCCCGCGACCTCGCCACCCAACGACGCGGTGACAGCGCTGACATCTGGCCCAACCTCATGTACTTCGGCCAGGAGTTCGAACAGCCTTGGTGGACGTACGGTCCCAGACCGGAGTGGAACAAGCTCGACTGGGTCGGCGCCGAACCCCCGGGCCGACTGCCGCCCATCGCGTTCGACCCGCCCACCGGACCTCCCCCGGGGGTCGAGCTCGATCCGACCCGAAGCTGCACCGGCCTGTCGCCCCAAATCACGCCGCCGGCGTTCGGCTCCCTCGCAGACGGCGACACCGTCTCCGGCGGCTCGGCGACCCAACAGTGCTTCTGGAACCAGTACGGCCCGGGGCTGACCGACTGGCCCGACACCTCCTGTGGAGACCCTTGCCTGTTCGAGGTCACGAGCTGCGCAGTGCCGTCCCAGGCCGAGCAGGACGCGGCACTGGCCACCTTTGGTCTGGTGCAGATCGACCAGGGATTCCTCGACAGCCTGCCCGACGGCGACGTGGGCAAGGGCGACGTGCCGCTGGTTCCGCCGGCCACCGCCGACGAGCTCGCGTTCGTGAAGTCGGCGCTGGCGCTGCTGCTCGCGAACCTCGACCTCGTCGAGTGGGCGCTGTGCCTCGCGGCGAGCTGGTCGGTGGACGAGCCTGCAGAGACCGACCCCGAGGCGGACACCGCGGCGTTGCTGGACTGTGTGCTCGGGATGCTGGCCGGCGGCTCGTCGATCTACCTGATCGCCACCTTCGGAGGGGGCTCCACCGGAGCGACCGGCGGGGGCACGCGGCGGTACTCGTTCACCCCGGACGGTCAGATCGGCGCGGTGATCCCGGTGCGCGGGGTGAAGTGGGTACCTGGAGCGGCGGATCACGCCGCGGGGACCCCCGACGGACTGTGCGCTGCGATCACGCTCGCTGGCGTCATCCTGCACGAGTTCGTGCACATGTGCGAAGACGACACCAATCCCGACTGCACGAGCGTGGACAACTACGGGAGCGTGATCGCTCTGTGCTGCAGTGAAGAGCAGAGGATGACGCAGTCGATGTTCCAGTGGGCGATGTCGCAACGGTACAGCTGCCTGTCCACTCCCACCGCAAGATGCAAGCTCGGAGATCCGACGCAGTTCGCCAGCTCCGACCAGTACGTCGGATACAACCCATGATCGCGACCGCAGCACTCTGGACCGCAAGGGCCGCAGCCGGAGAACCCGACTGCCACTTCCACACCGAGGTGCCGGACACGTGTGACGGCTCCCTGGCGTACGACAACGGACCAACCGCGATGGGGACGGGACCGGAGTACTGCGCTCTGGACGAGGACCTGGTTCACTGGTGTTCGACCCACTTCCTCTGCGGCGAGTTCGCCGCGCGGTGCCCAGACTTCGAGGAGTTCATCGTCAACTCGCTCGCTTTCGGAGACAACTCCTACCACTTCTGGCACGCTGGACGTTGCACCACCACCGACGGTCGGGTGTTCGATCTCATCTCGTGGCAGTACAGTGTTGACTACCCTACCAATGAGTACGCATTCTTCGATCCGAGCTCCGGCCGGTTCCTGGGGTACGGCGGCTCCGACACAGGCATGAGCGTGCGCTGTTGCGGTGAGAACGAAGACACCGACGAATCGTGGGTCGGCGAGTACATCCCGTTCTACAGCGTGAGTACCTGCGAGGGCTACGACAACGCGTACTGGCGGGACAAGCTCGGTCTGTGGCCAGAAGCCGAGCACACCGCCGACACCGCGGCCCCGGCGACCGACGACCGCGGGTGCCGCTGCTCCTCCGCCGGCGGCGCACCGTGGCTGGTGGCGCCTCTGCTGGCCCTCGCCCTCCGCCGTCGCCGCCGGTGCTGACCCTGGCGCTCGCGTGTCGCCCCACCCC
>JBEBJC010000286.1:0-9108 GCA_040080105.1 Myxococcota bacterium | reverse complement strand
GACCGAACCGGGCGAGGAACTGCCCGAGCCCCACGTACCGCTCCGCCACCTCGGGGGAGCTGTCTCCGCTCGCGCGGCGGGTGATGTCCACCGCCTCGCGCAGCAGCCCCTCGGCCTCGTCGAGGCGCTCGCGCTCGAGGTGCAGCTGGGCCATCTGCACGACCCGGTTCGCCAGCGCGGGGTGGTCGACCCCACCTTGCCCCAGCGCGCGGGTGATCCGCAGCGCCTCGTCGATCCGGCGCAGCCCCTCCTCGCGGTGCCCGGTGCGATCGAGCGCGAGCCCGAGCTCGAACGCGACCGAGGCGCGGACCTCGTCGTCGCGCGCGGCGGCCGCCACCGGACGCAGCACCTCCACCACCTGCGGGTACCGCCCGAGCTGGTTGAGCACGGTGCCCCACATCTGCGCCCGCGCGAGCGCCCGGGGGGAGTCCGCCCCTTCGGCAGCGGCGGTGGCCGACGCGGCCTCCTGCAGCAGGTCCACCGCGTCCGCCGGTCGGCCGAGGTGCATCCGGACCTCCCCGAGCTGGGCGGCGACGAGCGCCGTGGTGGCGGGCGCGAGCTCCCGCCGGATCCGCAGCGCGATCTCCAGCGCGTGCTCGGCGTCGGCGAGCCGCCCCTCGCGAAACCTCGCTGCGGCGACGTTCTGCGCCACGATCGCCACCCGGAGGTCGCGGCCGCCGGCGGTCGATCGGAGCGCCGCCCACGCCTGATCGAGCAACGCCGCGCCCTCTCGGGCGGCGCCCGCGCGCTGGAGCAACGAGCCGAGGGCCGCCTGCTCGAGCCACGCGTCGGGGTGGTCCCGCCCGGCCGTGGACGCCCGGTGGTGGTGCAGCGCGCGGGTCGCGGCGACCGCCGCCGACAGCGGGCCGCGCGCGGCCCAGAACTCCCGCAGCGACGCGAGCTGGCGCCACCCGAGCTCCGGTCCCGGCGGCAGCGCCAGCACCGGGATCGGGGTCGGGCCCAGGGCGAGCTCCCACGGCGACGGCAGGCCGGCCTCGGCGAGGAACTTCGCGCCGCCGTCCACGAACAGGCCTGCCAGCAGCTGGGGAGCGAGCGCGACCGGGTCCACGCGGAGCCTCCGGCTGAACCTACCCCCCGCGCCGTCAGCCGGCGAGCGTGAGCTCGACCTCGAACCCGCCGTCGGGGTGGTTTCGGGCCGCGACCTGGCCGCCCATCCGCTGGGCCAGCCCGCGGACCAGCGCCAGCCCGATGCCGGTGCCGCGGGTGTTCCGGGTCAGCTCGCTCTCGCCGCGCCAGAACGGCTCGAACACCTTGCGGACCTGGCCCCGCGGCACCCCGGGCCCGTGGTCGCGCACCACGAGCCGCACTCCGTCCCCGTGTCGCCCTGCGTGCAGCTCGATCCGGCGGCTGCCGGAGCCGGCGAACTTCACCGAGTTGTCGACCAGGTTCACCACGATCTGGGTCAGCGCGTCGCGATCGATCCGCACCGGCGGGAGGTCCGGGTCCACCGCGACCTCGATCTCGAACCCCGAGGCGGAGGCGTGGGGCCCGACGATCTCGACCGCCTCCCGCAGCGCGGGCTCGATCGCGCCCACCACCACCGCCGGCGTCCCGCCCCCGCGCTCGAGCCGCGCGAGCTCGAGCACGTTGTCGATCAGCCGCCCGAGCCGGTCCGACTCGAGCGTGATCGTGTGGTGGTACGCCCGCTGCCGGTCGGTCTGCGGCACCATCCCGTCCCGCAGCATCTCGGCGTACATCCGGATCGTGGTGAGCGGGGTCTTCAGCTCGTGCGACACCGCGGCGACGAAGTCGTTGCGCCGCCGGGCGTACGCGAGCTCGGCCCGGATCGCCACGAACAGGGCGAACCCGCCGCCGAGCACCGCCAGCACCACCACCCCCGCGAGCAGCGGCACGGTGAGCGACTCGGCCCCGGCGAGTTCCGGCACCCGCTCGAAGGTCGCCACCACCGACATCGCGCCGAACGGGTCGGCGAACCGGTGGTCGAACCGGTAGGCGCGCGGGTCGATCGGGTCGCCGTTCCACGCGAGCCGCACGAACGGCCGGAGCTCACTCGTCCCGAGCACGACCTGCTCGAGGTGAGCCCCGAGCGCGTCGACTTGCAGCACCACCCCTTGGCGGTGTCGCTCACCACCCGCGGTGACCGTGCGCCACAACACCAGGTGGCGATCGACCCGCACCCCGGAGAACGGCGTGACCTCCACGCTCACGTCCGGATCGCCGCGGGTGGGGGACCACGGGTCGACGTTCTGCGCCCCGTACGAGGACAGCTGCGAGCCCTTGCTCGCCACGACCTGCAGCTTGCGCTGGGAGCGCTTGAGCACCTCGCGGTTCATCCACATCGACGACTGCGCCTGCTCCATCGCCGGCGTCGGGCTCGGCCGGTCGGCCCACGCCACCCGCGCCACGATCGACCGGAGCTGGCCGAGCGCGGTGCTCGCCAACGGGTCCTCGACCCACCCGTTCGACAGGGCGATGTCGGACTCGTTGTCGCGCGGGACCGACGGGGTCGTCACCGTGCCGTTCGGGTCGACCTGGAACCACCCGACCAGCCACGGGTCGGTCGGCAGGCGGCTCAGCTCGGACTGGACCAGGTTCGGGTTGGTGGTGGCCGGCGGGACGTAGAAGTAGCGGTACTCGAGGAACGAGCGCGCCTCTTCGCGCGAGACCAACGTGGTGAGCTCCCCCTCGAGCTCGTCGAACATCCGCTCCGCGAGCTGCCGGTGCCGCTCGGTGTCGGTCCGCGCGACCCCGGCCAGCGCGTACACCACCAGCCCGCTGGTGGCGATCAGCACCACGGCGGCGACGGTGATTCCGAACGCGAGGATCGGGCGCTCGCGGCGGCGGGTCACCGCCCGACCCGGTAGCCTGCGCCCCGCACCGTCTCGATCAGGTCGGTGGCGGTGGCGCCGGCCAGCTTTCGCCGCAGCTTCGACAGGTGCATGTCCACGCACCGGGTCTCGACCGAGTCGAGGCGGCGGAACCCCCACACCGAGGTGAGCAGCTCGTCGCGGGCGACCACCTTCCCCGGCCGCTCCGCGAGGTACGCCAGGATCTCCACGTCGCGCGGGGTCAACGCGACCGACGCGAGCTCACCCTCGAGCGTGAGCGCGTCCACGTCCACCATCGCGTCGGCCACCCGGAACCGCCGGCGGCCCTGCGCCCCGGCCCGGCGCAGCAGCGCGTGGACCCGCGCCATCAGCTGGGCCACCGAGAACGGCTTCGGGACGTAGTCGTCGGCGCCGGCGGCGAACCCCTCCAGCACGTCGCTCTCGGCCCCTTTTGCGGTCAACAGGATCATCGCCTGCGAGGGCACGGCCTCGCGCACCTGCCGCACGATCGAGAACCCGTCGAGGCCGGGCAACATCACGTCCACCAGCAGCAACGCGTGGCGGCCGGTCAACGCCTCGCGCAGGCCGGAAGGTCCGTCGGGCGCGGGGACCGGGGTGAGGCCGTGGTACGCGAGCACGTCGCACAGACCGACCCGGATCGGCTCCTCGTCCTCGATCACGAGCACGCTGGTGTCCATGTCCCTCCCATCGCTCCGGCGGGCGGGCCGAGCAAGTAAATCCTCGGTAACCGAGCCGGTCGGCTCGTTTACGATGCCGCGACGGTCGGCGAGCCGCCTGCGGCCTATCTGGAGGTCTGGAGGCCCGATGAACCCGCGACTGTACCTGACCGCGAGCTTGCTCCCGTTGGCGGCCCTCGCCGTGGCGCTCGCGCCCTCGCTGTTGCCGGACGCCCCGATCGTCGAACCGAACGAGCGACCGACCCCGGTCGCCCGTCCCTCACCGGAGCCCGCCCCGGTCGCGACCACCGACGGACCGGTGACGATGTCGGCCCAGGTCGACCGTGACGTGGTGTGGACCGAGGGGGATCACCGGGTGCGGGTCCAGCTCGAGCTGTCCGCGGCCGAGGTGCCCGGCCGGGCCGTCCCTACCGATCTCGTGCTGGTGCTCGACCGCTCCGGCTCGATGGACGGGGAGAAGATGCTCGACGCGCGGGCCGCAGCGCGCGCCCTCGTCTCCGGGCTGTCGGCCGACGATCGGTTCGCCCTGGTCAGCTTCGCCGACGACGCCCGCGTCGACTACCCCCTCGCGCCGGTGTCCGAGCGGAGCTACACCGCGATCGGGCGGATCGGGGCCTCGGGCGGGACCGAGGTGGGGCGAGGCCTCGCGGCGGGGCTCGACCGGGTCGAGCCGGCGGCGGGTCGGGCGCGGCGGGTGGTGTTGATCTCGGACGGGCGGCCGAACGACCCGACCGGCCTCGACGCCCTCGCGGTGCGCGCCGCCCGGGCCGAGACCCCGCTGTCGGCGATCGGGATCGGCGCAGACTACGACGAGGCGCTGATGCAGCGGATGGCCGACCTCGGCACCGGCAACTTCTACTGGGCCACCCGCGGCCCGGAGCTCGAGCAGACCCTGGCGTCGGAGCTGTCGACCGCGCGCGAGTCGGTCGCCACCGCGGTGGTGGTGCACGTGGGCGGCGGGGCACAGCTGGTCGACGCCGGCGGGCTGCCGGTGGACGGAGACCGCGCGTCGCTCGGGTCGCTGTTCTCCGGGCAGCGCCGCACCGTGTGGTTGACCCTGTCCGTCCCGCCGGACGCGCGGTCGACCTTCGACCTCGGCGCGGTGACCCTCGACTACCTGCGCCCGGAGGGAGGCGCGGGGCACCTGGTCGCGGATCTGCCGTCGGTCGCGATCACCACCGACGCCCGGGTGGCCCACGCCGCGCTGGGGGAGACGTGGGAGCGGGCGCTGGTGGACGACGCGTTCAACAGCTCGCGCAGCTCGGCCGCCGCTGCGGTCCAGCGCGGGGACCGCGAGGCGGCGATCGCCTCGCTGCGCCAGTACCAGCAGGAGGCCGCGCTCGCGAACGGGTGGGTCGGCAGCACGGTCGTCGCGGACAACCTGCGGCAGGTCGACCAGCTCGTGCAGGAGGTGGAGGCGACGTTCACCGGGGAGGAGCAAGCGAGCCGGCGCAACCTGTGGTCGAAGGGGACGCGGATCGACGCCTACCAGAAGCAGCGGTCCGGCCAGGTCAGGTGACCCGGTCGCGGGCGAGCGAGCGGTACGCGGGGTCGAGGGTGTCGACCACCCACCCGAGCGCCGGCGGCACCGGGGAAGCCTCGGACGACGGCGCGAACCCGGTCGACCGCTCGACCCTGCCGTACCAGTGCGGCGCCCACACGCCGTCGGTCGCGCGGCGGCCAGGCGGCCACGAGGTCATGGCCTCGGTGTACGGCAGACCCAGGGCGTCACACAGCCGCGGCAACACCCGCGCGGGGGCGGCGGCCAGGTCGTCGCCGTCCACGATCACCACCCGGCGCCCCTCGGCGGTCCACCGATCGACCAGCGACCGCTGCTGCAGCAGGCCGAGCTCGGCCGGCTCCGGCGACTCCCGCACCTTCGCGTAGCTCGCCACCACCCGCGCCGGGTCCCGGATCAGCACCAGGTGCCTGGCCTCGCCGAGCGCGTCGGCCGGCCAGCCCGGCCGCCAGTGGTGCGCCATGTGCTTCTCGAACCGGACCGGCCGGTCGCCGTCGACGGCCAGGCGGCGGAGCACCTCGGCAGGGTCCGTCGGCTGGGACGCGAGGATCTCGGCCCGGCCGGGGTGATCCACGCCGGTCGCCGCCAGGTACGCCGCGTACAGCGGCTCGTCCACCACCTCGCAGTCCCCGCGCGCCTCGAAGCTCCGCATCAGCGCGGTCGACAGGTTGCGCGGCCCCGACCAGGCGCACACGCGGGTCACGCGCGCGCCTCCCGCTCCACCAGCGCGTCGTACAGCTCCTGCAGCTGCTCGGTGACCGGGCCGCGGGCGCCGGTCCCGATGCGCCTGCCGTCGACCCGCCCGACCGGGATCAGGCCGGCGAACGTGCCGGTGCAGAACGCCTCGTCGGCCGAGTACACCTTGCGCAGCGCGAACGGGCCTTCGCGCACGCCGATCCCGGCCGCCCGCGCGAGCTCGAGCACCATCGCCCGGGTGATCCCCTCGATGCAGTAGGTCGGCGCGCTCGTCCACAGCTCCCCTTGGCGCACCACGAAGAAGTTGGTCGAGTTGCAGGTGGCCACGAACCCGTGTGGGTCGAGCATCAGCGCCTCGTCCGCGCCGAGCTTCTCCGCTTGGATCGCGGCCGAGACGCAGTTCAGCTTGCTGTGGCTGTTCCACCCCGGGTCCTGCACGTCGGGCGCCCCCCGGCGGACGTGCACCGTCACCAGGGTGATCCCGCCGGCGCGCAGCTCGGGGAGGGGCTCCTTGTGCTCGGCCAGGATCACCACCGTCGGCCGGCCGAGATCGACGCTGCGCCCTTGGAACGGGGTGCGCTTCGGCCCGCGGGTGATCATCAGCCGCACGTGGACGCCGTCGGTCATCCCGTTCGCGTCGAGCGTGTCGAGGATCGCGCGGTGCAGCTCCGCCCGGCCGAGCCCCGGGTCGATGTCGATCGCCGCGAGGCCTTCGAACAGCCGGTCGAAGTGCGCGTCGGCGAACACGGGGCGGCCGGCGTGCACCCGGAAGCTCTCCCAGATCCCGTCACCGAGCAGGAAACCGGCGTCCAACACGCTGACCACGGCTTGCTCGCGCGGGAGCAGCTGTCCGTTCATCCACACCAGCACCGAGGCGTTGCGCGGATCGTCGACCGTGTCGTGTGAGCTCGGCATCAGAACTCCAACCCGGCGAACAGCACCAGCGCGAGCAGGACGCCGGACAGGGTCAGCCGGTACCACCCGAACGGCGCGAGGCCGCGGGCGCCGAGGAACGACACGAGCCACCGCACCGCGAGCGCGGCGGACACCGCGGCGACGGTCATCCCGAGCAGCACCGGGCCGGCGCCGAGCGCCTCGAACAGGTTCGGCGTGCCGTGCTCGGCCGAGTGCGCGAGGTTCTTCACCAGCTTGAACACGGTGGCGGCGCCGAGCGTCGGCAACCCCACGAGGAACGAGAACTCGGCGGCCTGCACCGGAGTGAGGCCGACCATCGTGCCCGCCGCGATCGTCATCATCGAGCGCGAGGTCCCGGGCCACATCGCCACACACTGCAGCAGCCCGATCGTGAGCGCTCCCCGCGGGGTCAGGTCGTCGAGGGACACCGGAGGGTTCTCGGTGCGGCGCCACTGCAGCCAGATCATCCACACCCCACCGACCGCGAGCGCGAACAACACCGGGGGGGCCCCGAACAGCCAGCTCTCGATCCAGTCGTCGAGGATCGGACCGACGATCGCCGCCGGGGTGAACGCCACCGCGACGTTGATCGCCAACCGGCGACCAGACGAGCCCGAGGTCACCACGCCGACCAACATCTGTTTGACCCGGTGCGCGTACAACCCCAGCACCGCGAGGATCGCGCCGCCCTGGATCACCACGCTGAACGCGTCCACCGCCTCCTTGCGCGCGGGGTCGTCCAAGCCGAGGAGCCACGCGGCGAGGATCAGGTGCCCGGTGGAGCTCACCGGCAGGTACTCGGTGATCCCCTCCACCAGCCCCAGCACGACCGCCTGCCACCACGCCATCGGACCTCCGTGGGGCCGAGCCTACCGCGCCGCGGCGTGCGCCACTCCGACGAGCCAACCGCGCGCGAGGTCCTGGTCGCGAAACACCGCGATCTCGCCGTCCCAGTCGGTGGCCTGCGCCTGCCACATCCGCGCCGTGCCGAAGGCGGCGTCGTCGGGGGCGACCACCGCGAGGCGCGACCGTCCGATGCGGCTCCGCAACATCGACAGCAGCTCGGCGAGCTGCTGGGTGTGGTCCGCCCGCAGCACCGCGCCGCTCGCCTCCGAGTGGTCGAGCAGCACCGGACGCTCGGCGCGCCAACGGGGATCGCGGAACAGGCGAGCCAGGGTGAACAGCATCTCTTCGAGGCCCAACCGGCCACGCGCGCGCACCCGCACGCCTCCCGTCGCTTCGAACTCGTAGTCGTATGCCACACGACCCCATCGCGCGGCCGAGGGTCGCTCGCCCTTACCCGACGCTGTCGACGTCCTGTGGTATTCCTCTGCCATGTCCGCCGGCGCGACCGACCCACCCCGCTCGCCCACCGTCGTCGCGCTGCGCGATCTCCCGGTCGCAGGCCTGGTGCGCAGCGCGGATCGTCGGATCCTGGAGTGGAACCCGGCGGCGACCGCGTTGTTCGGCTGGTCGGAGGAGGAAGTGCTCGGCGTGGTCGACTCCGAGCGGATCTGGCCGCTCCACGCGAGTGAGGGGGACGACTGGAGCGCCTCACTCGACCAGCAGGGCCCGTCGCGCGCGGTTCGGTCGAACCGGCACAAGGACGGGCGGTGGCTGCGGTGCGAGTGGTACGACACCGTCCTGGTGCGCGACGGACAGCGGGTGGTGCTGTCGGTGGTACACGACCGCACCGAGCGCGAGAAGCTCGAGCAGCAGCTGCGGGTCGCCCAGCGGCGGGAGGTGGTCGGGACGCTGGTCGGAGGGATCGCGCACGACTTCAACAACTTGCTGACCGCGATGTTCGCGTCGATCGGGTTCCTCGACGATCGGCTGGCCCAGCGCGCCCACCTCGACGTGGGCGAGGCCCGATCCGAGCTCGGTCAGCTCGAGGAAGCCGCCGCGCGCGCCGCGGATCTGACCCGCCAGCTGCTGATGTTCCTGCGCGACGACCGGGGGCGGGCGCGGCCGGTCCACCTCAACGAGGTGGTGGAGGCCGTGTCCACTCTGCTGCGGCGGGTCGGGGGGAGCCAGGTGTCGTTCGACCTCCGGCTCGACCCTTCACTGGCACCGGTGGAGGCCGTGGGAGGGCAGCTCGAGCAGGTGGTGATGAACCTGTGCCTGAACGCGCGGGACGCGATGCCCGAGGGCGGCGCGATCCAGGTGACCACCGCGCGGGTGGCCGAGGAGGGCGGCGACACGGTCGTGCTCACGGTGTCCGACTCGGGGACCGGGATGACCCCGGACCTGCAGGAGCGGATCTTCGAGCCGTTCTTCACCACGAAGCCCACGGGGCAGGGGACCGGGCTCGGGTTGGCCGTCACCGCCGCGATCGTCGAGCGTCACGGCGGTCGGATCTCGGTGGCGTCGTCCCCCGGGGCCGGCAGCCGGTTCACCGTCGTGCTGCCGTCCACCGATCGACAGGCCCGGCCGACCGAGCCGCCGCTCCGCGCGCCCACCGGTACCGAGC
>JBEBJC010000285.1:0-9120 GCA_040080105.1 Myxococcota bacterium | reverse complement strand
CTCGGGGTCGATGTCGGCGGGGGGATCCTCGAGGTCCGCCGCGGGCGGGCTCGGGGCCGCGGGAGCCGCCGCCTGGGGCCGAGCGGCCGGCGGGGGCTCGATCGGCTCGGGCGGCCGGTGGTCGGTGAGCTGCGAGATCGTCCCCACCGCCCCCGGGGACAGTTGGCGGTGGACGCTGTACAACCAGCGACCGAACACGTAGGTCGGCCCGGACAGCGCGTCGGACATCGCGAGCATCACGCCTTGGGGCAGCTGGCTCACCACCTGGGTCGGGGTGGGCGGCCCTTCGGGCAGCCTCGCCAGCAGGTCCTCGATCCGCGCGTGGTCGTTCTTCCGGGTCAACCGGCCGATCGCCCAGGTGTTGATGTTCCCGAGGCCGCGCACGTCGACCGACATCGGGTTCTGGGTCGCGAGCAACATCGCCACCCCGGCCGACCGCCCCTGGCGAACCAGCAGGTTCAGCGGCGCCTTCGACGGCGGGTTGTGCGGCGCCGAGGGGTAGAACGCGTGCTTCGCGTCCCCTCCGCCGAGCTCGTCCACGTACAGCAGCAGCCGGGTGCCGCTCGAACCGCCGGTCTTGCGCATCCACCGGTACACGTCGGCGCACAGCAGCCCGAGGATCGAGGCCTGTTCGGTGAAGTCGCTGATGTGCCCGAGGTACACGATCGACAGCGGGGTCTTGCCGGCAGGGACGCCCTCGAGCAGGGTCTCGATCGACAGCCGCGGGCCCTCGTACCTCGACCGCTCCGCCCCGAGCAGGCGGCTGTTCAGCTTCTGCATCAGGCGCTGCTTGTCGCGCAGCGGCAGGTATTGCTCGAGAGGCATTCCGCCCATCGCGTCGAACGGCGGCTCGCGCACCAGCTCCAAGATCCGCGACACCCCGGCCGCGCCTTCGAGCGGCTCCCCGCGGTTCGCGCACCACCGCACCAGCTCCTCGACCACCTTGACCGCCGGCTCGTTCTTCTTCACCGCCGCGGGCGAGCCGTACATCGAGTGGGCGAACCCGAGCACCAACGCCTGGATCAGCTCGTCTCGCTCCTCGCGCTCGAGCGCGCTGCCCGGCGGGTCGGGGAACGACGGCAGCGCCGACAGCGCGACCCGCCGCCCGAGGCTCGAGTTCGGGGTGAACAGCCGCACACACGCCTGGTCGGCGTAGCGGCGGGCGCGCTCGGCGTCGACCCCGTGCCGCTCGGCGCCGGCGCGGTACTCGGCGGCGACCGCCGGCCCTTCGTCGCCGAACACCGCCGCGAGGGCGGCCGGATCGGCGTGGGCGCCGGTGAGCGCGAGCGAGGCGAGATCCCCCTTCAGGTCGACCGCGACCACCGGGATCCCGGCGAGCGCCGCCTCCTCGACCAACCCCTTCGAGAACACGGTCTTGCCCGCGCCGCTGGCGCCGCACACGAACGCGTGCCGGACGAGCGCGTCGGCGTCGAGCTCCACCGGCTCGCCGCGCTCCCACTTCCCGTCGTTCGTGCGCACCGCGCGCGGGCCCAGGTTCACCGGCCGAGCCATCGTCCCCCCTCGAACGGGACAGCTATCCCCCCCGCGGGTGCTCCGCGCGCCCTCGCCCGAACCGATTAAGTTTCACGTCGAGCCGCGCCGCGGGTCGAACCGGCGGCACGGAACGGGAGCGAACATGGTGTGGTTGGTGTGGAGCGCGGCCTGCAACGACTGCTCGTACTACGCGCGCTGCGACGGGAACACCCGGCTCGTGTGCGGGGAGAGCGTCGACCAGCTGTACAACCGCCAGGTGAACCGGGTCGAGTGCGACGCGGAGAACCCGGTGTGCGTCGAGCTCGGCGACAGCGACGCGACCTGCGCGATCAGCGCGGAGGTGTGCGACCCGGAGGAGCCCGGCGTGTGCGAGGGCGATGTGGCGAAGCAGTGCACCGAGTTCTACGCCGAGGACATCGACGGCGTGGTGTACTACGACACGAACCTCGTGGTCGCCCGAGACTGCGCCGAGGAGGGCCGGGAGTGCGCGCTCGACGGAGACGCGTCCACCTGCAGCCGGGGCGGCTGACGCGTAGGCCGCGGAGCCGGCCGCGACTAGGTCGCTCCGGCCCACGCGTCACCGAGCTCAGGGCAGCAGGCCCCAGCTCCCCCACGCGTGGACGTCTTCGACCGCGTAGTCCGAGCCGGTCGTGTGGCACACGTCGCAGCTCTCGCCGAACACGCTGTCGGTCATGATCGCGGCGTGGGCCGCAGCGTCGGTCGTGTCGTGGCAGGTGATGCAGGCGTCGGTCGACGGGTCCTTCCACGCCTCGCTGCCCTCGTGGCACGCGACACACGCGGACACGCCGCCGTCGTTGCGCGGGAACACCACGCCGTTGTACGACTCGCCGTTGATCAGGTACGGGTTCTCGAGCACCGACCCGGCGTGGAGCTTGTGCGCCATCGACTTGAACTCCACCGTCACGGCGTGGTTCTTGTCCTCGGAGCCGTAGGTGTGGCACCCGACGCAGATGTCCGGGCCGATCCGCTTGCCGCCGTGCTCGGCCAGGTTGCCGTGGCACCCGTCACAGTTGATCTGGCTCACCGCGAGCGTGGTGTCGGCGAGCGTGGTGGCCGCGCCGACCAGCAAGTCGACGTAGTCGTCCGCGCCGACGTTGTAGGTGACCAGCTTCGGCGGGACCGAGGTGTCGTACTCCCCTTCGTTCACCGAGTACCGCAGGTTCAACATCACCCGGTACGTGCCGTCGACCAGCGGCTGGTCCTTCCAGTCACCGTCGTCGAGCTCGAACAGGGTCGAGTCGTTCGCCTGGGCCGGGTACACCGACGGCACCAGCAGGTTCGTGGTCAGGTAGTCCAGGCCCACCGTGTCCCAGATCGTGTTGGTGAAGTGGATCGTGCACACCTGGCTGACCGGGTCACACACGGGCATCCGGGCCGGCGGGGCCGGCTCGTCGACCGGGGTCCCGGTCGGCTTGCTCGGGACCTGCACGATCGGGCTGCTGCTGTACACCGTGCGCTGCCAGTGCTCACTCGGGCCGGTCATCACCAGGTCCGAGCTGTTGATCAGCGTCAGGTCGAACGGGCTGCCGTCGTCGGTGGTCGCGAGGAAGTTCACCGCGAGGTCGTCGCCCGGGAGCGGGTTCCCGTCGACGCCGGTGCCGCCGGTCACGCTCACGATCTCGACGTGCAGGCCCGGGTTCAGCGCCAGGTTGTCGCGCGGATCGTCGTGTGCGGGATTGCCCACCAGGGCCGGAGGATGGCAGGTGGAGCAGATCGTGTCGTCGGGCCACGACAGACCGAGCGGGTGGCCCCCGTTGGGGGTGCGCACGTCGACGTCCGAGTGACAGCCCTCACACGCCTGCGCGCTCGCGCGGGTCTCCACGTCGCCCTGGGCGGCGCCGCCGTGGCACGCGTCGCAGTGGGGCACGTCCGTGGGCATGTACGGGAAGACCACGTCGTCCCAGTTGTGCTCGTTGTACGAGGGGAACCCCGGCGCGGTCGGATCGGCGGGGTACCCGTTGAGCACGAGCGAGGTCGGCCGCTCGGCCCCCATGTGGATCCCGTGGATCATCGCGTCGAACGCAACCGTCGCGGCCGGCGTGGTCAGCGGATCGGTCTGCGAGTACCGGTCCTCCGACCCGCGCACGTGGCAGGTCACACACAGCGCCACCGAGGTCCGGGAGCCGCCGTGGGCGTACAGGTTGTCGCCGTGGCACGCGGCACAGTTCTCCGGCAGCACGACCTCGCGCGGCTCGAGCGTGGTCGCCGCGCCGTACAGCAGGTCGAGGGTGGTGTTGCTCGACTCCACCCAGGTCGAGCCGTCCATCATCGGCCAGCTCAGCGACACGTACGCGCCGAGCGTGTAGGTCCCGTCGACCAGCGGCAGGCCGCCCCAATCACCGTCGGCCTCGCCGATGTCCGGGGTGTCGTTGGGCGGAGGCGCGAAGGTCGTGGGCACCACCGCCGGGAAGTCGTACGTCCACTGGCTGGTCAGCGGGTCGAAGGTCGCGGTGTCCTTGATGCCCGACAACGTCAGGTTCGAGAACAGGATCTGGGGGTGGGTCGAGGGGCCGGACATCGTGAAGGTGACGCTCGACAGCTGCGTCAGGTCGTACGGGACCCCGGCGTCGTCCTCCACCCGGAACACCACCGACAGGGCATCTCCGGCGGCGATCTGCCCCTGGGGGCCCGTGCCGCCGACCACCGCGTCGATCGTGAGGTTCAACCCCCACGGCCCGAGGCCGAGGTGCGTGTCCATCGCGTCGATCCCGTCCGCGCCGTCTGCGCCGTCCGCGCCGTCCGCGCCGTCCGCGCCGTCTCCTCCGTTCGCGCCGTCCGCGCCGCCGGCGCCGTCCGCGCCGTCCGCGCCGTCCGCGCCGTTCGCGCCGTCCGCGCCGTCGACGCCGTCCGCGCCCTTCGGTCCGGAATCGCCGGCGGGCCCTTTACAGGCGAACGCCAACAAAGTGAGCAACAACAGTGGTCTTCTGGTCATGGAACCTCCTGGACGCCCCCTGGTACGCAGGGTTCGTGCCAGCCGAGCGGACCCACGACCCGCCGCGATCGCGCCGCGGCGGAGGCGAAGAAAGGGCGTTTCGGTGTGTCACCTCACACACCCGACGGCGCTTTCCGCAACGATCGGTCGGCCTCGGTCAACGACCGTCACCGGCGGTATCGGGCGAGCTCCATCCGCGCGATCAGTCCCCGATGGACTTCGTCCGGTCCGTCCGCGATCCGCAGGAGCCGCGCCTGCGCGAACAGCGCGGTCAACGGCAGGTCGTCCGACAGCCCGGCCGCCCCATGGATTTGGATGGCCGCGTCGACCACTTGCTGGAGCACGTTCGGCGCGACGACCTTGATCGCCGAGATCTCGTGCAGCGCGGCCATCGCGCCCACCGCGTCGAGCCGGTGCGCCGCGAACAGCGTGAGGAGGCGCGCCTGGTCGATCGCGATCCGCAGGTCGGCGATCCGCTCGCGGTTGCCGCCGAGGTCGACCAGCCGCTTGCCGAACGCCTCGCGCGCCAGGCCCCGCTCGATCAGCAGCTGCAGCGCGCGCTCGGCCGCGCCCACACACCGCATGCAGTGGTGGATCCGCCCCGGCCCGAGGCGGCCCTGCGCGATCGCGAAGCCGTCGCCGAGGCCGCCGATCAGGTTCGCCCGCGGCACCCGCACCGCGTCGAAGCTCACCTCGCCGTGGCCGTACGGCGCGTCGAAGTCGCCGAACACCGGCAACATCCGCTCCACCGTGACCCCCGGGGTGTCGAGCGGCACCAGCACCATCGCGTGGCGGTGGTGGCGTTCGGCGGCGGGGTCGCCCACCCCCATGAAGATCACCACCCGGCAGTCGGGGTGTCCGATCCCCGACGACCACCACTTCCGCCCGCTCAACACGAGCTCGTCCCCGTCGGCGACCACCGTGGCGCGGAGGTTGGTCGCGTCGGAGCTCGCGACCGCCGGCTCGGTCATGCAGAACGCGGACCGGATCTGGCCCGCGAGCAGCGGCGTGAGCCAGCGCTCGCGCTGCTCGGGGGTGCCGTACTTCCACAACACCTCCATGTTGCCGGTGTCGGGCGCGTTGCAGTTGAAGATCTCCGGCGCGATCAGGCTCCGGCCCATCTCCTCGGCGAGCGGCGCGTACTCGGGGGTGGTGAGGCCGGCCCCGAGCACCGGGTCGGGCAGGAACAGGTTCCACAGGCCCGCCTCGCGCGCGGCGGCCTTCAGCGCGACCACCTCGGGCGCCACCGACCAGCCGCGCCACTGGCCCTGGCGGTCGCGGGTCGCGAGCAGCTGGTGCTCGATCGGGAGGATCCGATCGGTGACGAACGCGCGGACCTGGTCGACGAGCAGGCGGCAGCGGGGGGTCAGGTCGAAGTTCATCGGGGCTCCGGTGGCGCGGTGAGGCGGTGGCTGACCTCGTCGACCAGCTCGTCCTGGGCGCGGCGGACGCGGTGGGTGTTGCCGAGCGCGAGGACCACGCCCCCCGCGGTGAGCCCGGCTGCGGCCCCGGTGAGCGTCCACCCCAGCTGGTCCTCGTCGATCACGAACGGCACCCACGCCCCGGACAGCCCAGCCGTGACGCCGGTGACCGCGAGGATCGTGCCGAGCTGGGTGACGGAGGTCGATCGGCGGTACCTCCGCATCACCGCCTCCCCCTCGAGGTCGCCCTGCAGCGACCCGTACAGCTGGACGAACTGCAGCGTGCGGTCGTTCGCGTCGGCGTAGGTGTCGCGGTCGACCCGCCGCAGGGGGGCTCGGTACCCCGCCGGCTGCAGCGGGCTCCGGAACGATGCGGGAGCCGCGAACGGTGTGGGGACAGAGAACGCCATGGTGGCCGGCCCGAACGCGGTCAGCTCGGGCGGCGCCTCCAGCGCGCCGCGGGTGAGCGCCGTGACCTCGGCGCCCATCAGCACCGGCGCCTGGCCCACCACCCCGGCCGCCGCCATGCCCCGCGCGACCCACCCGCGCGCCTCGGCGAGGTCGACCTGCCCGTCGGGAGTGCCGGTGAGCTCGCCGTCGGCCCACCCGCGGAGGGCGCCGACCACGAAGTAGGTGAACGCGCCGTGCTCTGCGGCCGGGTACCCGGTGGCGACCTCGGACGGCGAGGTGGCGGACCACACGGTGAGCCGATCCTCGCGCGGCATCGCGGCGGTGGGGACCGCGAACCGCGCCCCCGGGACGAGCGGGGCGCCGGTTCGCGCGGCGCCCGCCCAGCAGGTGTCCAGCACCACCACCGACCCGTCCGGCAGGTGCCGGAGCAGCTGGTCGACCGGCAAACCACGCGCGGCGAACACGGTCGCGTCTGCCTTGGCGTCGTCGCCCACCAGCAACAGCTCCCCGGTGGCGGGGTCTGCCGCCCCGTGGCCCGCGAAGTACACCCACAACGTGCCGTCGGGGCCGCGGGCGGCGAGCGCCCGTTCGAGCCCGGCCCACATTTGATCGAGGCTCGCGCCGTCCAGCCGAACCACGTGGTCGGCGGGCACCCCGCGGGTGTGGACCAGCAGGTCGGTCACCGCCGCGAGGTCGCGCCGGACCCACGGGACGTCGGGCAGGAACGCGTAGTCCTCGATCCCGACGAGGAGCGCCGCGTCCGCGGTTGCGGCTACGCCCGCTCGCACCGGCTCTTCGATGCTGGGTGCGCCCGCGAGCGCTGCGCCGAACCACTGCGCGATGGCCATCGAGACCTCCGCGCGCGGACTATCCCGTCACGGGTGGTCGCCGCTCTGCCGTGCTCCGACCAGCTCCGGACGCGGGGAGTCGCCGAAGTCTGCGACGGTGCCGATGCCCTTCTGCTCGGCCACCTCGACCACCGCGCCCGCCAGCGCCGCGTCCTCGATCGCGAGTCCGACCGACTCGAACAGGGTGAGCTCCGCGTCGCTCGTCCGCCCCGCGGCGCGCGCCAACACCAGCTCCGCGAGGTCGCCGGCCACGTCGCCCGGGCCCACGCCGGCGCGGATCAGATCCCCCGACTCGGTGGTGGCGGCGACCCGGTCGTCGACGAACACCCGGGCGCGCCGCACGGTCACCGACGGGATCTCACACAGCTCCGGCCGCCACGCCCCCACCGCCACGATGTGCGCGCCGGGAGCGAGGTCCGCGTCGTCGAACACCGGGTCGACCGAGGTGGTCACCGTGACCACGATGTCGGCGCCGCGGATCGCCTCGGCCACGGTCGCGGTCGCCCGCGCGTTGCGCACGCCGCGGCACGCCGCCTGCGCGTGGCTGTGGGTCGGCGCGTACACCCGGACCTCGGCGATCGAGCGGACCGAACACACCGCGGCGATCTGATCCGCCGCGAGCGCTCCCGCGCCGACGATCGCGAGCGTACGGGCGTCGGGACGGGCGAGCAGGTCGGTGGCCAACCCGGTGACCGCGGCGGTGCGCAACGCGGTCACGGTGGCGCCGTGCAACACCGCGCGCGGCGAGCCGGTCACCGGGTCGAACAGCGCGACCAGGCCCAGCACCCGCGGCAAGCCGCGCTCGGGGTTGCCGGGGACCACCGACACCAGCTTCACCGCGAGGTCACCCGATCCGCCGAGCCACGCCGGCATCACCAACAGGTGGCCGTGCGGCGTGGTCAACACCGTGCGCAGCGGCGCCTCCACCTCCTCCAGCGCGCGCTGCGCGAACGCCGAGCGCATCGCCGCGATCGCGGTCTCCATCGGCACCGCGGCGCGAATCTGGGGCCCGGTCAGCACCCGCATGGCCGAACCATACACCAGCTCGGGGTCCACCGAACAACAAACGGAGTTCGAAGTCGGACCGACCCCTCCGAGCTCAGGGCTGCACCGCGGTCCACACCCGCCGGAAGTTGTCGCCGCGAACCGCCGCGATCGCGTCCGCGTCGTAGCCGCGCCGCTCCAGCTCCGCCCACAGCGCGGGCAGCTGATCGGCGCGCCCGAGCCCGACCGGGGTCGTGATGTCGCCGTCGAAGTCCGACCCGATCCCGACGTGGGCGACGCCGGCGAGGCGCACCAGCGCGTCGACCTGGTCGGCCACCTCCGCGACCCCCACCGGGCCGCCCGCCACGAACGGCGCGTGGAAGTTCACCCCGATGATCCCACCGGTCGCCGCGATGCACGCGATCTCCGCGTCGGACAGGTTCCGCGGGACGTCGTGGACCGCCGCCGCCCCGGAGTGGGAGGCCACCAGCGGCGCGGCGCTGACCGCGCACACGTCGAGCGTGGTCTGGCGCGAGGCGTGCGACAGGTCGACCAGGATCCCGAGCCGTTGGGCCTCGGCGACGAGCTGGCGCCCGTCGTCGGTCAGGCCGCCCCCGCCGTCTCCCGACGAGCCGCCGAACCGGTTCGACAGGCTCCAGGTGAGCCCGAGCATGGTGAGCCCGCCCGCGTGGAGCCGCCGGAGGCCCTCGATCCCCGAGCCCGAGATCCCGTGGGCGCCCTCGAGCGCGAGCAACGAAGCGATCCGACCGGACCGCACGATCGCGTCGGCCTCGTCGGGGCTGCGGGCCAGCGCCATCCGGTCGGGCACCGCCGCCAGCGCCGCGTGGAACCGGTCGAGCTGGGCGGTGGTGAACGCCTCGTGGTCGACGTCGCGCGGGGGCCACAACACGTTGACCACCACGGTGGTCCCGCCCGCCTCCATCGCCGGCACGCCGGACTGCAGCCCGGGGTCGGCGAACCCGACGCCCCGGTCGCCGAGCTCGGTGAC
>JBEBJC010001384.1:0-1893 GCA_040080105.1 Myxococcota bacterium | reverse complement strand
CGCGGTCGTGCGGATCGCCCCCGACGGAGCAGCGCGCGCGCCGATCCCCGGCGCGGAGTGGGGCGCGATGACCTGGCGCGGGCTGCCGCGGGTCCTGGTGCGGGGAGGGTCCGTGTCGTGTTGGGACGAGACCGGCCGCTCCCGGCGTTCTCGGTGGGCGTAGCCGCGCGTCGTGCCTTCCGGTACACTCGCACCCCACCGAGGTTCGTCCATGCTCAGGTACCTCCCGCTCCCCCTCGTCCTCGCCTGCACCACCGACATCCAGGTGGGCGACAAGCCCGGAACGGCGCCGGCCGCGGTGATCAACGCGCCCGACGACGGCTCGGTGTACTTCTCGAACGAGCTGGTGGAGTTCGTGGGCACGATCGTCGACGGCGACGGCCTCGACGACATCGCCACCGTGTTCTGGACCTCGACCATCGACGGCGAGCTGGCGAACTTGTCGACCGCCGCGCCCGACTCGGACGGGGTGACCCGGGTGCCGGTGGTCCTCACCCCGGGCAACCACGGGATCACCCTGCGGGTCACCGACCTCGCCGGGATGGTGTCCGAGGACGGCATCGACGTGGCGGTGGGCGAGGCCCGCCAGGAGCCCACCGTCGTGATCTCCGCCCCGGAGAACTTCGACCAGTACTACCCGGGCGACCCGATCGCGCTGTCGGGCTCGGTCGCCGACGATCAGCAGGCCGCCGACACGCTCCAGGTCGCGTGGGTGGTGGTCGACAACAGCACCGACGAGGTCGTGGCCGGGTTCGAGGGAGCCCCCACCCCGGCCGGCGCGACCAGCGCGAGCTGGACCCCGACCGACCGCGGGAACTTCCGCGTCGGGCTGCAGGCGATCGACGACGACTCCCACACCACCCTGGTCGAGGTGCTGGTGGTGATCGAGGACCCCGATCTCGCCGATCTCGACGGCGACGGGTTCGCGGTGGTGGTCGGTGACTGCGACGACACCGACCCGTCGGTGAACCCCGACGCCGACGAGGTGTGCGGCGATCTGATCGACCAAGACTGCAACGACATCGTGGACGACAAGGACCTCGACCTCGACAGCCACATCGACGCAGCGTGCGTGAACTACGTCGGGCCGAACCCGATCGACGACTGCGACGACGCCGACCCCACCACGTTCGCGGGCGCGTACGAGCTGCCGGACGGGGTCGACAACGACTGCGACGGGCGGATCGACAACGGCGGGCCGGCGTTCGACGACGACGGAGACTGCTACTGCGAGGTCGGCCCGTGCCTCGGATCCGACAACACCACCTGCGGGTCGCTGTCCGACGGAGACTGCGACGACGAGGCGCTCGACACCCACCCGGGGGCGCTCGACGACCCCGACCGCGGGTACCGCGACGAGAACTGCGACAACATCGACGGTGACCTCGACAACGCGGTGTTCCTCGACCCGATCGGCGGCAACGACGGCAACTCGGGGCTCGACCCGTTCGACGCGGTGCTCACCCTGCCCGAGGCGTTCTCGGCCGCCACCGCCGCCGGCGTCGACTGGGTGTTGATCGCGCAGGGCACGCTCGCGTTCACCGGCCCCGACACGTTCGCCCAGGGGGTGTCGATCGCGGGCGGGTACGAGTCGGCCGGGTGGAGCCGCTCGGCGGTCGACGTGCCGACGATCTCGGTCCCGTCGACCGGCAAGCACCTGCTCGGGTGGGTGGTCCCCACCGAGTGGCACCAGGTGCGGATCTCCGCCGCGGCCGCGACGTCGCCGAGCGGCTCGTCGATCGCGCTGACCTTGGTGAGCAGCGCGGGCCTGACCCTGGTGGACTGCGACGTGGCGGCGAGCAACGGCGCCGACGGCAACGCCGGCACCGGCGGCGTCACCGGGGGCGGCGGGTTCGGCGGCGCGCGGGGCGGCGACGGCTGTGAGGACAGCTC
>JBEBJC010000284.1:0-9125 GCA_040080105.1 Myxococcota bacterium | reverse complement strand
CCCCTGTCCCGACCATGCTCGCGGCCACGGTGAGCGCCGCCGTCCGCGCCCCCAGCGCGCGGACGCTCACGCGGCCCGCGGATCGGGCAGCGCCCGGTACGCCCCGTGGTCCTTGAGCGTGCGCAGCGCGGTGAACACCCCGAGCGGGGTCGCGCGCGCCGCGGGGTCGACCGCCGAGACCAGCGTGGGCGACCCCGGGCGCAGGAACGGGTTGGTGGCGCGCTCGTCGTCGATCGTCGACGGGACGGCGGTCCGACCCTGGTCGAGCAGCGACCACACCCGCGCGATCCGGGTGGCGAGGGCCTGGTTGTCCGGCTCCACCGACCACGCGAACCGGAGGTTGTCGCGGGTGTACTCGTGCGCGCAGCACACGAGCGTGTCGCCGGGCAGCTCGGCCAGCCGCATCAGGCTCTCGAACAGCTGCTGGTGCGTGCCGCCGAGCACCCGCCCGCAGCCGCCCGCGAACAGCGTGTCCCCGCAGAACACCGCGCCGGGGAGCACGAACGACACGTGGCCGTGCAGGTGGCCCTCGGTGCGCCACACCGCGGCGGTGAGCGCGCCCAGGCGCACGGTCGACCCCTCCCCCACGAGATCGGTGATCCCGGGCACCTCGGGCACCCCGCCGTACACCCGGGGCGGCAGCTCGCCGCGCGCGAGCAGATCGCGGTTGATCCCCACGTGGTCGCCGTGGGTGTGGGTGTTCCACACCGCCCCGACAGAGATCCCCCTCGCGCCCGCGTACGCGAGCACCTCGGCGCACGACGGGCCGTCGACCACCGCCGCCTCCCCGGTGCGCCGGCACACCACCAGCCACACCAGGTTGTCGGTCGCGGCCGGGACCGCGTGGATCTCGAGCTCACCGCGGACGATCGGCTCGGGCGCGACCCGAACGACGTGTGACATCGGACCCCCCTAGTAGTGCGGCGGCTTCTCGTCCACGGCCGAGCCCTCTTCCGGGCGGACGCGCTCCGACAGATCCCGCAGCTCGCGGCCGAGCTCGTCGACCTGATCGCGCAGCGCTCGCACGACCTCGTCGAGCTCCGCCACCCACCGCTCGTGGAACGCGAGCTTCACCTCGAGCTCGGTCACCCGCTCGTCCGGCGTCACTTCAGCTCTCCGCGGAACGCGTCGCGGCCCTTCGGCGGCGCCGGCCCGAACGTCGGCGTCACCGGTGGGTTCTCCGACAGCAGGCGCTCGAGCTCGGCGATCCCGCGGTCGAGCTGCGGGTCCGCCCCGGCGGCCACGTCCTGCGGGGTGTTCTGCACCACGATGTCCGGGTCGACCCCGTGGTTCTCCACCACCCACCCGCCGTCGGGGTACCACCCGGCGAACTCGGGGTGGGTCACGAGCCCCCCGTCGACGAGCGGCTTGTCACCGCGGATCCCGACGATCCCTCCCCAGCTCCGGACGCCGATCACCGGCGCGAGCTGCTTGAGCTGGATCGTCTTCGGGAAGATGTCGCCGTCGGAGCCGGCGAACTCGTTCAGCAACACCACGAACGGTCCGTTGAGCACCCGCGCCGGGTAGGTGAACACCGCCCCCGCGCGCATCCGGTCGAACCCCACGAGCTCGCGCGACAGCCGCTCGACCAGCAGCTGCGACACGAACCCGCCGCCGTTCCACCGCACGTCGACCACCATCCCGGACTTGTCGAGCTGCGGGTAGAACCAGGTCTCGAACGCCGTCAGGCCGTCCTCACCCATGTCGGGGACGTGGACGTACCCGAACCGGCCTCCGGACTTCGCGGCGACATACTCCCGCTCCTGCCGGACCCAGTCGACGTACCGCAGGCGACGCTCGCTCGCGATCGGCGTCACCACCACCGTCCTCGCCCCCTGCAGGGTCGGGGTGCGGTTCACCGTGAGCGCCACCGGCACGCCGACCTTGCCCTCGAGCGCCGCGACGAGCGGCCGGTCGAGCCGCACGGGCTGGTGGTTCACCGCGACGATGTACTCACCTTCGCGGACGACGGCGCCCGGGGCCTGCAGCGGGCTCGTGACCTCGTCGGCCGGGTCGCCGCGGTAGATCCGCTGCACCTTGAACCCGTCTCCGTCGCGCACCACGTCGGCGCCGAGCAGCCCGGCCGCGGTCCAATCCACCCGCAGCGAAGAGTCGCCGCCCCACACGTAGGTGTGTGAGGTCGCGAGCTCGCCGATCAGCTCGCCGATCAGGTCGCGCAGCTCCTCCGGCGACGACACCCGATCGACGAGCGGCGCGTATTGGTCTCGCACGGCCTTCCAGTCGACCCCGGCCATCTCGGGGTCCCAGTAGAAGTCGCGCATCCCGCGCCAGGCCTCGTAGTACATCTGCTTCCACTCGGCGCGGGGATCGACCTCGACCACGACGCCGGCGGTGTCGACCTTGGAGTCTTCGTCGAGCGTGGCCGCCGCCGGCGCCGCGTCGACCACGTAAAGGCCGGACGACTGCGCGATCGCCATCTTCTCGCCCTTGCGAGCGATCTCGTACGCGTTCACGTCGGACGCGACCCGCTCCGCCTCTTCTTGCTCGAGGTCGAACGCCCACAGGTCGACCTGCCCCTCCTCGCGCATCCCGACCGTCGGGAACGCGAGCCAGAACAAGCCCTTGGACGTGGCCGACAGCCCGCCATAGTTCCCGTGGTCGACCGGCAACACGATCTGGCGGGCGTCGATGCCCTCCCACTGGATCCGGATCGGCGCGGGCTCGGGGGCAGGCTCCTCCTCACGCACCCGCTTCTTCTTCCGCTCCTTCTTCTCCACCAGCGCCGGCGGCTCGGCGGCAGGCAGCCCCGCGTCGTCGGCGAGCGGGTTCTTCACGTCGTCGCGCAGCAACACCATCACCAGGCGCGACGTGCGCGCCTCGATCACCTGGAAGTCCCGGCCGCCGAGCACCGGGTTCGTGCCGCGCTCGCTCACGTAGTACAGGTACCGACCGTCCGGGTCCCACGCGGGGCTGGAGTCGTCGGTGTAGCTCCCGGTGATCCTGTGGTTCTCCCCGGTGGTGGTGTCGTGCACCCACACCGAGCGGTAGTCGCGCCGGTCGGTCTTCACGTACGCGAGGAACCGACCGTCGGGAGACCAGCTGTACTCCGTGATCTCCGCCTGTTCGCTGCGGTCGACCACCTTCGGCGAGCCGCCGGCGGCCGGGGCGATCGTGAGCGCCTGCGTGTTGTCGGACCACGCGATCCGTGCGCCGTCGGGGGACCACGTCGGCCAGAAGTGCCACCCCTCCGCCACCGCCGGCTGGACCGTGCGCAGGTCGCCGCGCCCCCACGCGTCGGCGGTGACCACCGACTCCTCCCCTCCCGCGTCGGTCACGTACACCACGCGCTTGCCGTCCGGGGAGAACCCGACCCACCGCTCCCGCGCGCCGCTCCCGGTGACGATCGGCAGCGCGACGCCGTCCTCGACCGGGACCGAGAACAGGTCGCCCCGCACCACCAGGCCGACGCGATCCCCTTCCGGGCTCAAGGTGAACCAGTCCCACGCGCCGGTCGTGTTCGGCAGCCGGCGGCGGGTGGGGTTCCGCTCCGCGTCGAGCTGGATCGGCACCGCGCGCTCGACGTTCGTCACCGGGTCGTACAGGTGCAGGTCGCCCCCGCGAACGAACACGATCCGGCCGTCGTCCCCCATCGACGGCGTGCGCGCGTCCCACGTGCCCCCGTCGGTCCTCCGGGTGGCGCCGGAGCCGTCCGGCGCCATCGACCACAGGTCGGCGGTGCCCCCGCGATCCGACAGGAAGTACAGCCGATCTCCCCACCACATCGGGAAGCCCTCGGCGTACTGGGTCGCGGTGATCGCGGCGAAGTCCTTCTTCGCGGGGTCGCCGACCCACAGGTCTCCCGCCATCCCGCCGCGGTACCGCTTCCAGGTGCGCCGCTCGTACCCGATCCGGTCGATCACCCAGCGGGTCCCTCCGGGCTCGAACGCGACCCGCGCCGCCCACCCGACCGGCAGCTTCACCGGCTCGCCCCCGGCTGGGTCGACGGTGAACAGCTCGTTGACGCCGTGGGGCTCGTACGCCCCGGTACGGAACAACACCCGCCCGTCCGGCGTGACCCCGACGACCTCCTCTCGGGCCGGGTTCCAGGTGAGGCGCCGCGGCTCACCCCCTTGGGTCGGAACCACGAACACGTCGGTGTTCCCGTCGTACTGACCGGTGAACGCCACCCAGGTACCGTCTGGGGAGAACGCCGGTTGGCTCTCGTCTCCGGGGTGGGTCGTGAGGTGGGTCGGAGCGCCGCCCGTGTCGCTCACGACCCACAGGTCCCCGATCGCCGCGAACACGATCCGCCCGCCGTGGAGGTCCGGAGTCCGCACGTACGCGGGCGTTGCGGCAGCAAGGGTCGACAACCAGCAGTACACGGCGCCTCCGACCGGGACCGGTAACGGCGAACCGAACGCACCGCCAATCGTGCACGGGCCGCCTGCACAACTCCGAGCCCGATCCATCGGCAGTGGTGCACGGCCGAGTTTGCTGTCACAATCGAGCGAGTGACCGGTTCCAAAATCTGCACATCTCACGCGAACCAGCCACCAGAGCGACTCTACACCCTGTCTTCCCACTGTTCGCCGGTAATTTGAACATGACTTTTTCGCAAATCAATACACTGGGCGTCCCTCCGACCACTCGGACCGATCCTCCGGGTTCGAGCGCCTCGGTGTCGGAATTGTAGTTTTGTCTCATTGTCTTGGTCTATTCATCCTAATTTCCGAACTCGCTTTGGACGGAGACCCCCATGCCGCCGAATACGATCCGGGAGTTGTTCACCACCGACCTCCCCTCTCTTCCGACCGAGCTCCCGAGCGACGGTGGCAACCCATGGCCAGCGCTCCACCTGGCGGCGTTCGCCGGTGACCTGCACGGGGTGAGGCGGGCCCTGGCGTCCGGCACCCCGGTCGACGCTCGCTCGGACGGGTCGACCGGGGCGACCGCCCTGCACTGCGCCGTGGCTGCAGGGTGTGTCGAGGCGGTCGACGTCCTGTTGGCTGCGGGCGCCCGGGTCGGCGCGCGCGACGGAGCCGGGTACACCCCCCTGCTGCTCGCGGCGGAGCGCGGCGACGCCCCGCTGGTCAAGCGGTTGCTGCGCGCCGGGGCGGACCCGCACCACGAGATCGGCGACGTGTCGCCGCTCACCGCGGCTCGCCGTGGCCGGCACCAGCGAGTGGTGGGGCTGCTGCGCCAGGTCAGGTGATGCTGTACCCACCGTCGACGAACAGCGTCTGACCGGTCACGAACGAGGACTCGTCCGATGCCAGGAACACCGCCGCGCCTGCGATCTCGTCCGGCTGGCCGACCCGGCGCAACGCGGTGTGGTCGAGCACCCGCCCCAAGATTGACGGGTTGGTGGTGAGCGCGCTCGAGAGCTTGGTCTCGACGATGCCGGGCGCGATCGCGTTGAACCGGATCCGGGTCTCGCCGAGCTCGAGCGCCAGCGTGCGCGTGTACGAGATCACGGCCGCCTTGGTCATGCCGTACACCCCTTGGAGGGGGGCAGCGCCCGCGCCGAGGATCGACGCGATCGACACGATCGACGCCGGTTGGCCGGACCGGTGCTCCAGGTGCCGCCGGACCAGCTGGCGAATCATCTCGAACGGGCCCTTGAGGTTGACCTCGAACGTCTTGTCCCACGCCCCCCAGTCGGTGGTGAGCATCGGCCCGAAGTGGGGGTTGGTGCCCGCGTTGTTCACCAAGATGTCAGGGGAGCCGAACTCGGCCTCCACCTCGTCCCACCACGGCCCGATCGCCTCGAGCGACCCGACGTGCAGCGCCTTGGCATACGACGTGCCGCCGATGGCCTCGATCTCCGCCGCCACCGCGTCCAGACCCTGTTGCTTGCGTGCGCTCAACACGACCCGCGCCCCTTCTCGGGCGAACGCGAGCGCGATCGACCTGCCGATCCCCCGGCTCGCACCCGTGACCACCGCGACGCGGCCTTCCAACCGACCCATGTACCCTCCGTGCGCGGCGAGGTGGGCCCGCCGAACGACCTCAATACCGCAGGACGGAGTCCGAGGACCCATCCAAACCGCAGGACGGAGTCCGAGGACCCATCCAAACCGCAGGACGGAGTCCGAGGACCCATCCGAACCGCAGGACGGAGTCCGAGGACCCATCCAAACCAGTCACCGGGCGGCGGTCTCGCCCTCTGCCGGGAGATACCTCAACAGCGCCTTCTTGGGGTGCACACCGGGGATCCCGGGAGCGACCGGCGCGAACGGCTCGGGCTGGAGCTCCGCCCGCCACGGCGACCCCGGAGGCGCGGACCACCGGTGGACCGCGCGCGCGCCGTCGAGCATCTCGATCGAGCTGGGCTCGCCCCACCGGGCGATCAGCAGAGACAGCGCCTCGTCGCGCGGCAGGGCCAGGTCGACCTCGAGCAGGTGGGCCCCCTCTCGATCGAGGATCAAGGTGGCGGTGACGTTGGGGTGCTGGGCCAGGATCGACCCCAACGCGACCGACGCCGTGCCCGCCTCGCCCAGGATCTTCGCGCCGGGCTGGTGGGCAGCTTCGAGCACGCGGCGCGCCTCACCCCCGTTCATTCGGGGCGCGAGGCCCGCGAGGCCGTTCGGCAGGGACAGCGGCGTGGCGGGGAGCAGGTCCTCGAGCTCGGTCCAGGTCACGCTCGTGCCGGCGCCCGCGCCCTCGAACGACCGCGTCGGCGGGGTCGGAGACGATTGGGGCAGCGACGGCGAGCCACAGGCGGCGAACCACCAGAGCATGTGCACCTCGGTCGCGGCCTTAACCTCCCGCCTCGAGCCGCGCGGCGCAGGCGCCGAGCTTCCGCGCCCGCGCGTCCTGCCCCGCCGTGTCGGCGTTGGCCTCCGCCACCCGAAGGCACCACGCCACCTCGGGGCCGCCGGCTCCCACCCGGGCGAGGTGCGAGTCGAACGACGGCCAGTCCCGCATCCCGGCGGCGGCGGCGACCACCACTGCGTTCGCGCACCACTGGTCCGGCCCGTCCTCCGCCCGCCCGAGGACGTCGCTCGCCAGGCGGTGCGCCTCGACCCAATCGCGTCGAGCGAGCTCGATCCGAGCGAGCCCCAGAGCGGCGGTCACCGCGCCCGGGTGGCCGGCCTCGCGGAACCGGTCGAGGGCGTCGACGAACCACCGCCGAGCCCCGTCGGTGTCGCCGCGCGCACGCACAACCCCCGCCAGCGACAGCGAGGACTGCGCGACGCGGCTGGTGGCGCGGTCGCGCAGGTGGAGCGCGCGGGCGTGGGAGAAGCACCGCTCCGCCCCCTGGAGGTCGGTGTCCCGCTCCGACCACGTCCCGAGCGTGGTCCATCGGTCCGCCAGCGTCGCCCGCGGCGCCTGTGGATCGCCCTCGGCCGCCGTGAGTGACGCGATCGCCCGCTCGACCTGACCGGCGGCGACCGAGAAGTCCCCGTACGCGCGGGCGCACCCGGCGCGCAGCGTGGCGACCGAGCCGGCGAGGACCGGGTCGTGCGCCCCGACCAGCAGCTCCTCCGCCCGCGACAGCGCCGCCTCGGCCTCGTCTGCGTCGCCGGCGCGCAGCCGTACCTCGGCCAGCACGACCGCCGCGCGGGCATGGAGCTGGACCCACCCGCCGATCCGCGCGCGCTTCTCCGCGTCCGCGGCAGCCCGCCGGGCGTCGGCCACCCGGTTCATCCGGCACGCGAGCTCCGCCCGGCGCACCGCGAGCTCCGCCCACCGCAGATCGGTGGCCGGGATCCTCGCCTGCCGCAGCGCGTCTTCGATCTCGCCGAGCAACGGGTACGCCGCTCGCTCTCCGGCGCACGCGAGGCGGTGGCGCCAGGCCTCCACCAGGTGCGCGACGGCCTGCGCCGGGCAGTCCCCCGCGACGAGGTGCCGACCGACCCGCTCGTCGCACCGATGGGCGGCGGGCCGCTGCAGGAGCGCCCTGGCGCACGCGCGGTGGTGTTCCTCCAGCGCGCCCGCCTCGCGAGCGAGCGCGATCAGCCCCTGGCGGAACGACTCCACCACGAACACCAGGCCGGTCTCGGTGTCGTCGACCAACCGCTCCGCCTGCAGACGCTCGCGCAGCCGAGCCCTGAGCCGCGCCGTCTCCGGCCGGAAGTTCACCCGACCCGCAGCCGCGTAAGTCCCGTGGGGATCGTCGGTCGCCCGCTGCCACTCCTCCTCCTCCACCGCCGGTCCCAACACCGCGGCTCGCTCGAGCACCGGGCGCGCGTCGGGGAGGTCGTCGAACAGGCGCCGGAGGTAGGCGCGCCACACCTCCGCCATCGGAGGAACGTGGGCGCCGCGGTCCGCGCGGATGTACACGCCGTCGATCGCCGACAGCTCATGGGCCGAGACCCAGCTGCGCACCACCGACACCGCGTGCTGCGGATGCCCGACCGTCCGATCCACCACCCGCTCGGCGAGGGAAGGCTCGAACGGCAACATCGAACCCACCAGCCGCTCGTGCGCCACCCGCGGCAACGGACCGATCTCGAGCTCGGTCGCGCCGACCTCGGAGCCCAGCTCGGCCAACGCTTCCGCCGCCTCCGCGTCCGGGGCCTGATCGGTCACCATCACCATCAGCACCGGGATCGGTCGCACGCGCTGGGTCCGGAGCAGGTACGCCCCGAACCGGATCACGTCGGGGGAGCGGTGGGCGTCGTCGATCACCAGCACCACGCCCTGCGACGGACCCGCGAGGTGCTCGAGCAGCAACCTCGCCGTGGTGAACCTCGCCTCCTGGCCCAGCTCCGCCTGCTCGTCGAACCCGTCGGCGGTGAACGAGGCCGCGGCCTCGACCGCGTCGGCCCGGGTGCTGCCGAGGAACCGCCGGAGCCGGTCGATGCGCTGCTCCGTGCTCAGGCGGATCGTGCGGAACCACCGCCGGAACGGGCGAGACAACGCGTCGGTGGCGGACTCTCCCACCCGGGCGTCCCCCAGCAGGTACGGGACCCCGGCGAGGGCGTGCGCGGACTCACCGAGCCAGCGCGCGAGCCTGGACTTGCCGATACCGCCGGATCCGCGCACCACCACGACCTCGCTCCTGCGCCGGCCGACCACCGAACGGAGCCGCTCCCACAGGCGATCGCGCTCCTCCTCTCTCCCGACGAACGGCAACGTGCGCAACACGAACAGGGCGAGCCCGACCCCCGGCGGCGGCAGGGCGACCTCGCCGGTGCGCCAGTCCTCCGGGACCCGGC
>JBEBJC010000283.1:0-9136 GCA_040080105.1 Myxococcota bacterium | reverse complement strand
TCCGAGGGTACTCCCCCTCCCGGCGATCCGCGCGATGCGGCATCGCAGCAATACACACCCCTGGTTCTTGCTGCCTCGCAGCAGACGAGGTACGGTGCGGGACCGAGGTGCCCGTGCTCCCCCTGGCCGCGCTCGCGTCCGCGTGTTTCCCCGACGACTGGGACGGCCAGCCGTACTCCGGGTGGGACGGCCTCGCCGGCGCGACCGACACCGCCGCCCCGCGCTCGCCGCTGGTCGGCGCGTGGGTGTCGGAGGGGTCGGACATCGCAGCCCTGCTGGCCGATCCACCGTTCTCGTACGTTCGGGTCGACGCGGTGTTCGGCTCCGACGGCAGCTACTCGGTGGACTCGATCACCCGCGACGACCTGGTGATCGAGCTGTCGGGCACCTGGTCGTCCGACGGGTCGACCACCCCGGCGGCGATCGCGCTGCACCAGACCGAGCCGTACGAGGCGCTCGCGTCGGGGATCTGGCAGGTCGAGGGGGGCGAGCTGACCTACGAGGTGGTGCAGACCACCCCCGACTACGGGTACGTCCCGCCGACGCCGGCCGGCGGGTTCGGCTCGACCGCCGGCCCCGGCGTCGAGCCCGGGGTCAACGTCCAGACGTTCCGGGAGGCCCGGTGACGCCGGACGAGCCCACCGCCGCCGAGGTTCGCCCCGCCCCGGCCCAGGCGCCGCCGCTGTCGGTGTTCGCCGTGTTCCAGGCGCGCGCGACCGTCGACGACCTCGTGTCGACGAACCCGCTGCTCGACGGCCAGGTGGTGGGCCGCCTCGGGGGCACCAACGGGATCGTGGTGAGCCCGGACCGCCCGGGGGCGTACACCGAGCAGCGGTTCGCGCCGTTCCTCACCTGGACCCCGCCGGTGGCCGACGGTCGGGCGTCGCTGACCGCCGCGTTCGAGATCGACTTCGCGTACGGCGACCGCGCGTACGGGATCGGCGGCAACACCGGCGGCGGGTTCGGCGCCGACCAGGTGAACCTCCAGACCCGCAGGTTACACGCGACGTTCTCGCCGCTGCGGGGCGACCACGAGCTGCGGGTGGTGGTCGGGCTGCAGTTCGTGAACGACTCGGCGGTCGATCCGGCCGCGTCGACCGCGGAGACGTTGCTGCACAGCGGCGGGCGCCTCGCGTGGTTCGGGTCCGAAGCCGCCGGGATCACCGCGTACGGGGTCGCGCGCGACGACTGGGGGTTGCGCCTCCGGTACAAGGTCGGCACCTACACCTTGCTCGAGCAAGGGTCGTCGCTGCCCGACGACGTGTGGCTGTCGATGGCCGACGTGGAGGTCCACCCGGTCCCGCGGGCTGCGGTCGGGGGTCACCTGTGGTACGCGCAAGACCGCTCCGGCGCCTCCGGTACGCTCCCGGTGGGGCCGACCGGGGCCACCTGGACGCTGCAGGGCGGGCCGAGCCTCGACCCGTACGACGGGTTCGAGCGGCCGCCGGACGCGGCGATCGACAGCGATGTCGTGTGGGTCGGCGCGGACGCCGGGTACAACGCGGCGCTCGACCGCGGCCCCCTCGGGGTGCACGGGTTCGCCCTCGGCAACTTCGGCAAGATCTACGCCCCGGTGGTGCACGACGACGCGATCGCCGGCTTCGCCGCCGACGCCGAGGTCCGGTTCCGGTACGCGCGGGGCGACGGGTCGCTGGTGCGGGCCGAGGCCGTGTTCTCGTCCGCCGACGACGCCGATCCGCAGCGGTACACCGGCGTCGTGACCGGCAACGCGTACGGGATCGCGGCCGCGCCGATGCCGACGCTCGGCACGGTGCTGCTGTTCCCCGACGCGCGCGCGATCAACCGGATGGTGGCGGTGGTGTCCGATCTGTCGGGCGCCGGCCGCGGGGTGGTGGGGGTGGCGTCGTCGGCGGGGTTCGACGTGGTGCCGAACCGGATCGGGGTCACCGGCACGCTCGCGACGGCGGCCACCGCCGACGGCGAGCCGTGGGGGACCGAGTTGGGGGGCCGCGCGACCGCGCGACCGTTCCTGGGTTGCGAGACGTCGGTGCGGGCCGCGATGGTGTGGCCCGGGTCGGCGGCCGCGTTGGGAGGGCGTCCGTGGACCGTTTCCGCCGCGTTGGACTGGCTGCTGTTCTGAGCGCGACCCGGCTCGCCGCCGCCGCCGCGTCGGTCGCGGCGTGTGCCCCGCGGTACGCCGCGCTGGGCCCGATCGCGCCCACCGACCTGTGGACGCCGCTGCCGGTGCAGCACGTCACCGTCGACGGGGTCGACGTGGCGTACGTGGACTCGGGCGGGGCCGGCACCCCGGTGGTGTTGATCCACGGCCTGTCGTCGACGATCGGGTTCTGGGAGCACCAGATCGCGGCGCTCGCGCAGAACCACCGGGTGTTGGCGTTGGACCTGCCCGGGTTCGGCGCGTCGGCGCGCCCCGACGCCCCGTACGATCCACCGTGGTACGCCGGCGTGGTGGCGGGCTGGATGGACGCGGTCGGCGTGCCGTCGGCCGCGGTCGTCGGCCATTCGATGGGCGGCCAGGTGGCGATCACCCTGGCGCTCGACCACCCGCAGCGGGTCGACGCGCTGGTGTTGTCCGCCCCGGCCGGGATCGAGACGTTCGACCCGGGCGCGGCGTCGGTGTTGAAGCGGTACTACACCGAGAACCGGGCGTACGACACCACCGAGGACGAGCTGCGGTACGCGTTCTGCGGGCTCGCGTTCGGCCGGGTCGACGACGGGGTCGAGCGGCTGTTGATGGAGCGGGTGCGGATGCGCGGCACGCCGGCGCTGCGAGGGACCAGCGTGGCGGTGTCGCGCGCGATCGCCGGGATGCTCGACCACCCGGTGCGCGATCGCCTGGACCAGATCGCCGCCCCCACCCTGGTCGTGTTCGGCACCGACGACCGGATGATCCCGAACCCGCTGCTGAACGGCGGGCGCACCACCACGGTCGCGCGCGAGGCCGAACGCGCGATACCCGGGGCCAAGCTCGTGCTGATCCAACGTGGAGGCCACACCGTGCACCACGATGCGCCGGACGTGTTCAACCGGGCGGTCGAGACGTTCTTGTCGGAGGCGCGCTGATGTGGACCCTGTGCACCGGGCTCGCCCTGGCGACGCCGTCGTTCGACCCGACCACCCCCGACGCCCGGCTGGAGGGGCAACAGACCTGGACCCAGACCGGTGAGATCCGCCTGTGGAACGCGATCGAGCGGTGGTCGGATCCCGACACCGAGCTGTTCGCCGCGGAGGCGTTCAATACCGCGACCGGGTGGAAGGACGCCGAGCCGAGCCCGTGGATCGCGACCTCGTTCGGCACGCCCACGCCCCCGTCGTCGACGTTCTTGCTCCACGTCGGGATCCACGAGCCGAGCGCCGAAGGCACGCCGATCCTGATGGTGCCCGGCGCCGGCGACAACGGCAGCCGCGGGTTCGTGACCCTCGCGACCCACATGGACAAGCTGAACCGCCCGGTGTTCGCGCTCACGTTCGCCCACCCCCACGGCGACGTGTGGATGCAGGCGGAGGTGGTCGCCGACGCGGTCGCCGCGATCACCGCCCGCACCGGCGCCGCCCAGGTCGACCTCGTGGGCCACAGCAAGGGCGGGCTGGCGGTGGCGGCGTACCTCGCGAACCACGCCGGGGCGGACTTCGGCCCGGACGCGTACCGCGCGGTGGGCACCGCCTACCGCGGCGACGTGCGGCGGGCGGTGTTCGTCGCCACCCCGCTCGGCGGGGTCGACACCAGCTTCCGGTGGGCCGGGCTGAACCTGTACGCGCTCGATCCCGACCAGGCGATCTCACCCACCTCGTGGGACCGGTACTGGCCGAACGGGCTGCTGCTGCCGTACGACGATCTGATCGACCAGGACTTCCTCCCCGACGGGCGGGACCTGTTCCCGGGCCAGCGCCAGGTGCTGCGCCGGCAGGACCACCCGCTGCCGGGCTCGCTGTCGTGGCTCGGGCTGTACGCGCTGCAGCCGGATTGGTACACGACCTACGAGGGCGGCACCGGGTTCGTGAGCCGCTCGGACGGGATCGACGCCGCGATCGAGGCGGGCGGCTCGTTCATCGACGCGCTCGCCACCGTCGGCCTCGACCCCTCGGTCGAGGTGTACCAGGTCGCCGGGAGCAACCCGCTGCTGCCGAACGGCGACGACACGTTGGCGAACCAGTTCGACCAGCTGGGTGACCTGGTGGACTACCCGGAGCTGCTGTCCGACCTCGGCGCCCACGGGGTCGAGATCGACGCGGACGCGGACGAGCTCGACGCGCTCGAGCGCGGCACCCTGGTGCTGGGCGAGATCACCGGGCGGGCGGACGGGGTGGTGTTCGTGGACTCGGCGACCCAGACCACTCCGATCACCGCCCGGGGCGGCGCGGTGGCGGAGGTGCTGGTCGCGGACCTGTCGCACCTCGACCTGCTGTACGCGTCGCCGATCACCGGCCAGCTGCTGATCGACGCCGCCGACGCGGGCGGCCCGGACGAGCAGTGGATGCGCCCGGTGGGCGAGCGGTACGCCGCCGCCGACACGATCGGGTGGATCGACCGGGTGTTGGCCGACTCGACCGGCGATTCGACCGGCGAGCCGCCGCCGACCGACACCGGCGGCGCCGGCGGTGTGCCCCCGGAGCTGGAGTTCGACCGGCCGTGTGGCTCGTGTTCGGCCGCTCCCGGCGCAGGGTGGCTCGCGTGGCTGATTGCGCCGTGGGCCGCGCGCCGTCGCCGGTGATCAGGGCAGCGTCGTCTCCACCGGCGCGGGGGTGACGTGGCACCCGTCGCGCGCCGCGCACACCCCGCCGTCACACCGGTCGGGCTGCCCGTCACAGGTCGGGCAGTCGGCGTCCGAGGTGCAGGTCAGCGTGCACACCGCCGCCTCCCCGGGGGTGAGCCCGGTGTCCTGCCCCGCTCCCGCCACGAGCTCACAGGTGAGCGGGGCGTCGCACCCCACGTCGGCGTCACACGGCTGGTACAGGGTCGGGTAGTCGGCGCGGTCGCCGGCCGCGGACCCACACGACACGAGCCACAACGACCACCTCGGCATCACCCCTCCCGCCGCTCGTTCCCGCGCTTGAAGTTCCCGGTGGCCCGGGCGAGCAGCTGTTGCACCCCGGGCCCGTCGGCCGCCGCGAGGCGGGTCGTCAGGCGGAGCGCGTCACGCCCTGCGACCACGGTGACCTCTCGCCCCTCGAACGTGATCCGCACCTGGCCTTGCTTCGTGACCAGGTACCCGAACGGCTCGTGTGCGAGGGGGTCCATCGATCCACGGTACTTCGATCAGCGCGCGAGCACCACCCCGAGCGTACCGCGAGGGACGAGGCCGATCTCCGGCGCGGCCATGTCGATGGTGTCCCAGTCCCGGCCGGCCCAGGCGCCGAGCGCCAGGTCACCGTTCAGGCCGAAGTTCGGGGTGATCATCCAGTCGGTCCCGACCCGCGCCAGCGCGCCCGCCGCCCAATCCGAGGCGCGCGCGTCGCGGTGGTACTGCACGGCGACGAGCTGCCCGCCGACGTACGGCTGGAGCCGCCCGCGGCGCGGCGTCCACACCGCGCCGGCCGCCACTGGGTAGATGTCGTCGCGCACGCTGTAGATCCCGGTCTCGAGCTGGACCTTGGGCGGCAGCACGCGCTGGGTCGACCACCACTCCCCGGCCAGGGTCGCGGTCCAGGTGGGCCGGAGGCGGATCGCGAGCTCGCCGCCCACGCTGGCGAACCGGAACGGGCCGTAGGCCGCCCCGCCGCCGCGCAGGGTGACCGCCCCCCACCGATCCCACACCGGCGCCGGACCCTTCCCCACGGCTCGCCGCGCGTGCATCGGGGCACAGCGTTCGAGGTCGATGGTGACAGTCTGGCCGGCCCCGACCACCGCCGAGCAGGTCACGCCGTCGTCGAGCGAGCGGACGATCACCTCGTACGACCCGCTCGGCACCGCGATCTGCACCACCTCTGGCGGCACCTTCGCGACCTCGGCGACCACCCGGCCCGAGCCCGCGTCCACCACGGTGACCGCCGCCTCGAGCGACGAGTCGAGCCGAAGGGACGACCCGGCCAGCGCCAGGTCCGCCACCACCCACTCGCCGTGGCCGGAGCGCTCGACCCGCAGCGTCGGGTGTTGGCTGCCGATCGCGGTGGCGGCGGTCTCGGCCACCGTGTGGTGGTACGCGTACCCGTAGCTCTCGTCCAACGTGACGACCCCGTCATGGTTCGCGTCGGCGGCGCCGCGCAGCCCGCTGACCCAGTGAACGGTGAACGCCGAGCCCTGCAGGCGATCCGACTCTTGTGACAGCTCCTCGGCGGTGCTGCTCGCGACCACCGCCATCCCGCGGGTCGACAGGCCGGCGGTGGACACGAACGAGAACGCCGCCTCGGGCGCGATCCCCTTCGCGGTGCCGGGCTCACCCGACTGGCACGCGTCGAACACGGTGAGGCGCTGCTGCGCGTCGATCGCGTCCAGCCTCGCCTGCAGCAGGTCGAGCGGCAGCTCGTCACCGGCGAGCGACAGCGCGCGCGAGCGGGCGTGGCCGGAGTAGTAGAACAGGAACCGCGCGCCGGGCCCGCTGCCCGCGAGCGCGACCCCCGCCCGGTCGATCGCTTCGGTGAGCGCGTCGACGCTCGGGTCGAGCAGCACCTCGACCTCGTCGGGCAGGAACCCGCCGGTGTCGAGCAGCGCCGCGCGGACCCGCTCCGCGTCTTCGGCTGCCCACCGCAGCTCGGCCTGACCCGCGCCGCCGCGGGACGAGCCCACCACCACCGCCCGCTCGGACGCCGCCGCCGTCGCCAACACCCACCACATCGCGCCTCCTCCCCGTAGACCCCCGTCTCCCGACGGGTGGGCAATCACCGTTCGACCTCGAGCGACACACACACCCCGACGTTCGTTCGGCCGAGCACCTCGCGCGGCGGCAGCTCCCCCGCGGCGAGGCACACGGTCGCCGGGCCGGGGGCGTCGAACGAGAACGCGCCCGGGATCGGCACCGCGTTGCCGCACCGGATCGGTCCCCGCGCGAACGGGAACCCGACCTCTCCCCCGTGGGTGACCACCACGTCGATCTCGACCGCGGTCGCGTCGCAGGTGACCCTCGCCCCGACGCGGTCGCCCACCCGGACCACCGACGGCGACACGACCTGCACCCCGTCGCGGTCGGCGACCAGCTCGAACCCGAGCTCGCCTCCCTTGGTGCGCGCGCCCCCCGCGAGCGTGCCCGCGATCACCGCCGCGGCCGCGAGCCCTCCGACCGCCCAGGTCCACGTCCACCGGGTCGCCCGGGGGGGCAGGGCCGGCAGCGGGCGCCGATCCCGTTCGATCACCGACCACATCTCGCGCGCGACCGGGTCGGCCGCGAGCGCGCGCTCCACCTCCCGCCGCTCGTCGGCGCCGAGCTCACCGGCGGCGTACAGCTCCAACGTCAGCCACGACGGGCTCATCGCGCCTCCGCCAGGCGCTCGAGCCGGGACCGGATGTCGGCCAGGCGGGTGCCCACCGTGCGGCGCGACCTCCCCACCAGATCCGCGATCTCCTGGTGCTCCAGCCGATCGAGGTACCGCAACACGAGGATCTCGGACGTCTCCTCGTCGAGCTGGTCGAGCAGCCGCACCAGCAGGTCGAGGTCGAGGACCCGCCCGTCCACCGGCGGAACGGTCCCACCGAGCACCACCTCGCCGTGGCGCTCGAGCAGCTGCGCCCGCCGCCGCACGTCGCGCAGCCGGTTCAGGCACCGGTGGGTCGCGGCGCGGAACAGGTAGCCGAGCGTCACGTCGGCGCGTCCGGCGTCGATCAGATCGATGAACAGTGCCTGCACGACGTCCTCGGCTTCCTCGCGGCTCGCGAGGATCCGCTCGCACTTCCGCCTGAGCGCGGGTCCGTAGCGGGTGTAGAGGTCCACACTACCGACAGCCCCCGAGCCCCCAGCGGTGGGCAATCAGATCCTCGCGGCGGGGAAGATCAGGTCGACCAGGCTCACCAACACCAGGTCGAGGGGGTCGACCGCCTCCGGCAGGTACCCCGCGAGGGCGCCGCTGGCGGCGAGCGCGGCCGCGCCGTGCACCGTGGACCAGCACAGCAGCGCCGCCGCGTCCGGCGGGAGGGGCAGATCCCCCGCCCGGCCGAGCAAGTCCGTCAGCTGGTCGTACGCGCTCGGCGCGTCGGTCGGGATCGCCGGCCGGCGACCGCCGGGGACCATCAGGTCGAACTCGGTGGGGCGCTCCCGCGCGAACCGCACGTAGGTCCGCCCGAGCGCCAGGAGCTGGTCGCGCGACCCGTCGCCCGCCGCCGCCGACGCCTCCCGACTGGCTTCGGCGAGCCCGGCGAACGCGCGCAGCGCCACGCTCTCGACCAACGCGTCCTTGTCCGCGAACTGCCGGTACACCATCGCCGGATCCACCCCGGCCGACCGGGCGGTCTCCCGCAGCGAGAACCCAGCGCGCCCGTGCTCTCGGACCTGGACGATCGCGGCGGCGATCAGGCGCTCCCGCAGCTCGGCGCCCGACAACTTCTGCCTGCTCACGGACCCCTCCCGCCGGCCCACCGTGGCTCGGCGCACCGGCCATGTCAACGTCGTTGACGGACGGTCCGAGTCATGTCAACACTGTTGACGTCGGCCGACGCCGACGCTGGAGGGACGATGTGGATTTGGCTCTCGGTCGCGCAGGCGAGTGAACCGTTCGAGCGGTGGGGCGAGCGCCCCCGTGACCCCGCGCTGGAGGTGAACGTGTTGTGGCCCTTCTTCCCGGGCGGCATCTCCGACGTGAAGCTGGTCGCCCCGCTGCTCCGGCCCCAGCAGGACGCGGGGCGCGGCGAAGGGATCGCGGGGCTTCACTCCGACTTCGGGTGGGGTCCGCTCACCCGACCGGTCGACTCGTACGGGAAGGTGCGGTTCCTCGGGGTGAAGCTCGGGTGGCGCCAGTTCGTGGCGTGGGGGCTACACCTCGACCTCACGGCGAACGTGGGGTGGCGGCACGAGGAGGGCAACGTGTACGACGGGACCACCCTCGACTCGCTCAACGCGCGGGCGTGGACGTTCGCCGGATGGCAGGTCGACCTGACCGAGCGGGTGTACACCAACGTGCGCGGCGGTGTGGGCGTGCACCTGATCCGGGTGGGTGACCCGTACGCCGACACCGAGCGGCCGCTGGCGCCCGGCGGGGACTGGAACATCGGGGTGCGGTTCTAGGAGGC
>JBEBJC010000282.1:0-9142 GCA_040080105.1 Myxococcota bacterium | reverse complement strand
CCCCCGACGCTCGGGCTCGCGTCGACGACGGCGGTGGCGCTGGTCGCCGGGTTCGCCGCCGTGGGGTTGACCATCGTGTTCGCGCTCCCCGTGCAAGCGCTCGGGCTGCCGATCGCGTCGGCGCTGACCCGGGCGGACGAGGGCTCGGGCTGGCGTAGACTGGCGCGGGTCGGGTCGACCTGGGGTGCCGGGCAGCTGTGCGCGGCGGCGGCGCTCGGGGCGTGGATCCTGTCGTAGCCTTCACCCGGTGGGCGTCGGTCCGATCAGAGCGCGCCGATCCCGACCGGATCGGTGGCGCTGTTGGTCGCGAAGGTCCGGACCCCGGTCACCGACACCCTCCGGGATCTCGAGGTCCGACAGGTCGATCTCCGACGCGTCGGTCGACGCAGGGCCCTGGGGGCGACGGGGTCGCGCCGGTGGCGACCCACCCGGCCGTCGCGGTCGACGTCCCGGCCACCGCCTGGTCGATCATCAGCGCCAAGTTGGCAACGTTCAGCCAGTTTCCGCCGCCGCTCGAGATCAACACCGCCCGGTCTGCCGGGCTGATGTCGAAGATCCCGACCGACCCGGAGTTGCACGCGAGGTTCGCCCGCCCGTGGGAGCCGCGGCCCGCCCGAGGCACCAGTTCTGCCCCACGTCGTTGTCGAGGTGGTCGGCGTCGGGATCGAGCGCCATCGTGACCCCGGGACCACGGGGAACGACACCCCGTCGTCCAAGCGCGCCAGTCGCCACGTGTGGGGACACCGCGTTCGCGGGAGCCGCGGGCCTCGCCCCTCGCCGTTCCCCCGGCGGCCGCCGGGAGCTCGCTGACGACGACGCCCGCAGAATCGCTGCGGAGCGACGAGCACGGCCCCCGCCCGGGGTATGCTCACTTCCTCGGGAGGGGTCCGTGGCGTTCGACGTTCGAACCCAGCTCACCATCGAACTGACGCCCGACGCGGACGGCCGGTGCGTCGACCTCCGAACCGACGGCTTGGGTGCGGTAGGTCGCCGAGAGCTGGTGATGCGGCGGGTGCCGGAGCCGCTCACGAACGAGGCCGGAACCATCCTGAACCTGGTCGCCGAATATCTGGCGAATGAGCGACCGATCCTGGTGGGGGAGCGCTTTGCTGTGCCGCACCCCTGGAGCGCCCTCGTGGTTCGGCTCGCGGCCGACGACGTATCTCCCGCGTCCCGGGTCGTGGACGGCTTCGACCCTGCGGACGGCGTGCCATGGATCGCATTGTCGACGATGCTCGTCTGGCAGGCCGAAGTCGCCGAAGACCGAGGCGACCGAGAACAGGCGGTCGCGCTGCTGGAGCGCAGTCTGGTCCATTCCCCGCGCGTGATGTCGGACCGGCCGGAGCTGGAGCTACCCTACAACTGGAGCGGGGAGGTGGCCGCGCTCAAGCTGGTGGTGCTCGACCCGTCGCGCGCCGCGCGGTGGCTTCGCGAGGCCTGCGATCGGTCCTCGTGGGCCGCGGTCCGGTTCCTCGGCGACCGACGCTCCGGGGCTTGGGAGGTGGATCCCGAGGCCCTCCGTCCGGTGGCGCGGTCCCTCGTCGAGACCCAGCGGGCGCTCCTGAATCCCCAGGTCCACGGACCAGCGACGATGTTCCTGGGGCCCCTCGCCACGCCCTTCGACGGGGAGCTGGGGCTGGAGGTCGCGGTCCTGCCATCGGTCCTCGCCGACCAGCTCCACGCGGAGAAGGTCTGGACCACCCTGCTCGACCCTCGCGTGGCGGAGATCGCGGTCGCGGTCGCGTCGCAATGTGAGCCTGCGGACCTCGTCACCGCGCTGTGGGGTGTGGCGGACCTCTACGGTCACGGCCCCCAGGTGGTCGGGACCGGGTCGCCGTGGGTGATCGGGACGCGGCTCGTGTCACTGGTCCTCGCCGACGTGGGGCGGCTCGTCGTCGGTGGGGCGGCCGTCGCGGATCTCGCGGCCTACTACGGACTCGAGGATGCCCCGGCGGCCATGGAGCGGGTGCGAGGGGCCGATGCCGCGTTTCACGAGCTGGGGCGACAGGCGCTCGAGCGTGCGAGCGGACCGGCTACCGGATCGTCATGAACACTTCGTTCGTCGGCACCACCGTGCGAAGGTCCGCCCCGGGTCTCGCGGAGGTCTGACCATCGACGAGGCGCCGGGCGCGGGCTGCAGTGCGGAGTGGCCGCGCGAGGCAAGGCTCCTTCAGCGCGCGTTCACCCGCACCCTGCCGACCCACTCGTGGCGCCGGGCGCCGCGGGCGGCCTGGAACAGGTCGAGCTCGTACGCGCCCGGCGCCGGCAGGTCGCACCGGACGGTCACCTCCCGCTCCCCGACCACCCCGCAGGACTGGCCGCCGAGGTTCGCGATCAGCGACCGCCGACCCTCGTTCCGCAGCTGGACCTCGACGCTGCCGCGGGCGTCGACCTGGGGCCGGTCCGGCGCGACCAGCACCAGCCCGGCCGCGTGGAACGACGGCGTGACCATCGGCTGGCGGATGAACTCCCCGCGGGAGAGCGGGGTCGGGTGGAGCTGCCACGCGTCGTGCTCGGGCAGGTGATCGCCGCGGAACACGGCCGGCGGGGCGAACAGGTAGTCGGTGCGGTACCGGGCCTCGTACCGGCCGTCCTCGTCGCGCAGGGAGCCCGCGTCCCAGGTCACGTCGAGCAGCGCCCACTTCCCGTCGATCTTCACCGCGTTCCACGCGTGTGAGCTACCCGCCAGGTCCCCGTCGCGGGCCCGGACGTTCCCGGTGACGTACGCCGGGTCGAGCCCGGCGGCCCGGCCCAGCGCCACGAACAGGTTGCTGTAGCCGGCGCACACGCCCTTGCCCGTCCGGAACACGGTGTCCGCGTCCTGCGGCGCCCGCCGGCCCGGCAGCAGCGACTCGGCGTCGTACGCCACGTGGAGCGCGATCCAGTCGTGCACCAGGCGCGCGGCCTCGAGGTCGCCGTCGGTCTGCGCGGCGATCTGCTGCCCGAGGCGATCGATCGACTCGTCGGCCAGCGTGGCGGCCAACGGGTGCGGCTCGGAGGCCGGCGGCCACGCGATCCCGGCGGCGCCCCCCTCGGGGACGACCCCGGCGGGCCAGTCGTGCTGGATGGCGCGCGTCCCGAGCTCGAGCGGGACGAAGCCGGTGCACTGCGCCTCCTCGATCAGGTGCACGAACCGGAGCTCCCGTTCGACCACCGCGCCGAACCGGTAGCCACCTCGGCCGGTCGTCGCGGCGCACAACGCGTCGCGGCCGGCGGCGGTCAGCTCGACCCGCAGGTACGGCGTGGCCAGGTGGACCGCGACGACCTGGTCGGGCGCGACGACCGGCGGACCGAGCACCACCCACGACCCGTCCGTCGCGCGGAACAGGGTCTCTCCGGGCTCGAGCGCGCCCCGCTCTCCCAGCACCTTCGCCACGTCGGGATCCGCGAGGCGCAGCTCGGCGGCGGTCTTCGCGATCCAGTCGCCGATCCGCCGGGTCTCGAGGCGCAGCTCGGGCCGCCAGGTCGGGTTCGGCGCGCGCAGCTCCTCACACGGCACCCCGCCGAGCGCCCACTTGCCGTCGGCCTCTGCGAGGGCCACCTCCGGCGGGCCGCCCGCGACCGCGGTCCAGCTGCACCCGAGCTTGCGCCCGTCGCCGAAGGTGGCGCTCAGCGCCACCGCCTCGCCGGGTGGTAGCTCGACGGCAGTGTCGCCCTGCAGCAGCTGCTGGCGCACCTGGGCGGTCACCTCGGGCGGCAACCGCACGGTGACGATCAGCGCGGGCTCCGGCACCGGGGCGACCGTCGGCGGCTCGACCTCCTCCGGCGCCGGCACCCGGTCGACACGGGTCTCGGCGAGGTCCTGGTACGGGTTGTCCTCGAACTGGCCGTTGTACCGTTGCGCGGCGTCCCCGGCCGCGACCAGCCAGCGGCGAGCGGTGTCTGCCCACGGGGCCGCCACCCCGTCGAGCATCCAGTCGCCGCGGGTGGCCGCCGCGGTGAGCGTGAGCTCGGGGGCCCAGGCGCCGAGCGCCAGCAGGAACGGCAGGTTCAGCGCGAGCGTGCGCAGCAGCAACCGGTCCGGCAGTGTGGTGATCCGACGTCCACGCGCGTCGAACCGGACCCGGTCGACCGGGCCGAGCGCCTCCCGGGCCCGCGCCATCGACCGCCGGCGGCGCAGGGTGGCCCACGCCTCCCACGCGACCGGGCCGAGCGGGAACAGCAGCGCGCCGCCGAGCAGGACCGCCCACCGCGGCCCGTTGACGTAGGCCACGAGCGCGCTCGCGAGCCAGAACCCCAGCACCGGGGTCGCGAGGACGACCCCCCAGAACCCGATCCGCACGGCGATCCGGACGACGACCACGGCACCCCCGCGGACCGGTACGTTCGGGCGGCCGCCAACGTTGCGTAGACCCTCGTGAATCGTACGCCCGGGATACGGGAGTCGGTCCGCCCCGACCAGGAGTGTCCGGCATGCCTCCCGACCTCGACCCGAGGCTCCTCCACCTGCTCGCACCCGCGGACCGGATCCAGCAGAGGCGGGCGTGACCACGGTCGCGCTGCTGCTCACGGCCTCCGCCTCGGCCGCAGTCCCTCCCGACGTGGTGCAGGCGCTGCAGTCTCGCGCCGACCAGGCCTACGACTCGGCGAGTGCGATCGCGATCCTCACCCCGGAGGGTAGGGAGATCCTCGCGTTCGGAGCTGCCACGCCCGACAGCGGGTTCGAGCTCGGCTCGATCACCAAGACGTTCACCGCGGCGCTGCTGGCCGAGCGGGTGGCGGCCGGCGAGCTGTCGCTCGAGACGACGCTCGGCACGCTGGTCCCCGAGCTGCCGGAGCGCGCGCGCTCGATCACGGTGGGTCAGCTCGCCAGCCACACCTCGGGCCTCGCGCGGGACCCGTGCAACCTGGAGGTGTCGGCGGACCCGTTCGCGACCTTCGGGTGGGACGAGACCGTCGAGGCGCTCGAGCGGTGCCCGATGGGTGACCCCGTGTACGTGTACTCGAACTTCGGCTTCGGGCTGTTGGGCGAGGTGCTCGCCCGGCGCGCCGAGGTGCCGTGGGCCACCCTGGTGCGGGAGCGCCTGTCGAACCCTCTCGGGCTCGACGCCACCGGCTACCCCGCGCCGGACCCGGGGCGGATGTTGCCCGGCGGGTGGACCTTCGACGCGCTGGCGGGGTGTGGAGCGCTGCGCAGCACCGCCGGCGACCTGTTGGATTGGACGATCGCCTCCACCACCCCGTCCGAGCTCGGCCTGGGGCCCGCGTTCGCGCTTCAACGTGCGCCGCGCGCCCCGGCGGGTGCGGGTCGGGTCGGGCTCGGATGGCACCTCCGCGAGGTCGACGGACGGCCGCTGATCTGGCACAACGGCGGGACCGGGGCGTTCGTGTCGTTCACCGGCGCCTACGACGGCCGGGTGGTGGCGGTGCTCGCGGCCTCGGACCAGTCGGTCGACTCGATCGGGTTCCACGCGCTGGCGCCGCAGCTGCCGCTCGACGTGCTCCGCCCCCGCGCGAAGCTGCCCCCGGAGCGCCTGGCGGAGTACGTCGGGCGCTATCCGTTGTCGCCCTCGTTCGCGCTGGAGGTCACCGCGGCCGCCGATCACCTGGTGGTCCAAGCGACCGGTCAGCAGGCGTTTCCGGTGTGGCCGGACGGCGCCGACCACTTCGTGTTGCACGTGGTGGACGCGGCGGTGCGGTTCGAGCGGGGGCGCGACGGCGCAGTGGAGGCCTTGGTGCTCGAGCAGTGCGGCGTGGAGCAACGAGGACAGCGCGAGGTCCCGCCTCGGGGTGGACGTCGCCGCGCCCGCTGAATCGCGACGTACCGCGCACCCGCGGTCGGCGCCGCTCGTTCAGAACGGGCCCCCGATCGCATGCGGAGGCTGGAGCCACTCGCGCACCGCCGGGGCGGTCACCGTCCACCGGACCCGCACCGGCACCTCGACCCCACACCCCGTGGCCGCCCCGGTCAGCTCCGCCTCGCCGGGCGCCGCCCGCGGCCCGTCGAGCCGGCCGGACAGCCGGACGTCGAGGGCGCCGCGACGGGTCACCCCGACGGACCACCCGTCGGCGTCGGCGGTGAGCTCGAGCCGCAGATCGTCGGGCACGGGCCCACAACCCTCGGGGAACACGTCGGGCGGGACCACCGCGGACAGCTGGTCCATCCGCCACTCCTCGGGGGCGAGCTCGTCGTCGCGGCTCGCCGCCGATCTGAGCGCGGCCTGCCCGGGCCCCAGCTCGGTCGGATCGCGATCGACGAGCTCGAACGGCAGCACCCGTTCGCCGAGCGTCACCGACAGCGACCCGGTGTACACCCGCGTGATCTGCACCGGGATCGCGAGCGGGGCGAGGCCCGGCGGGCGGGACGGCACCGTCGCTTCGACGAACCCCTGCATCCACGCGTGGGCCGCGCGGTGGGGATCGACCTTCTCGAGCACCACCTCGTCGGTGATCCTCCCGTCGATCAGCCACGCGGCGTGCAGTCCGCCGTCCGGATCGGCCCACACGGCGGCGTCGCCGGCGGGCGACAGCGTCGCGAACCGCTCGCTCCGCTGGTGCTCCAGCGGGGCGACGTGGTCCCCGTCCACCACGTCGACCAGGAGCCCGTCCCGCGGGGTGCCGGTGCCGGCGAGGGCGCCGGTGTCGGTGCGCCACCACACGCCCCCGTCCGCGGCGAACAGGCCCGGCGCGCGCGAGGTGGACAGCCGCTCGGGCGCGCCGAGCGCCCCGCGGGACAGGGGCGCCCGATCGACCGCGAACACGTTCTGCGGCCCGGGGGTCAGCGTCTGGACGTACACGTCGGTCCCGCGGTCGGTCGGGGCGAACACGAGGTCGTCCACCACCCGCCACCCGGGCCTCGGCTCCGCGGCCTCCGGCGGGCCGGCCGGCAGCGCGAGCGGCTCCGGCGGGCCGAGCCCCCGCCGATCGAACCGGGCCCACGAGGCGCCGGGCCACCGGTCGGGCGGCTCGAGCTCGGGCCGCAGCTGGAGCCACCCGACGTCGCACCCGCGCCGCCCACACGCGACGGTCGGGTCGGTGGCGACCTGGTCCACCCCGTGCTGCTCCGGGGCCACCCCCGGGGCTGCGACCCACCACACCTCGGGGTGCAGGTGCCAGGTGGTCACGACGATCAGGCCGTCGCGGTACCGGTCCACCGCGAGCTGGGACGCCTCCGCCGCCGCGAACCACCACATGTCCCCTCCCCGTCCTCCGTAACGGGGTGGCGGGGGCCCGCGGCGACGTGGCGCCGCGCGTGGTCAACGTTCGAGCTCGCCCAACAGGCGATCCGACGCCACCGTACGCCACGCCTCCTCGACCTGGCGGCCGAGGCCGTCCCAGTCGAGCGGCTCGTCGAGGCGGACCCCGACCCACCCACGTCCGCCCACGTACGGCGGGCGGAAGAACCGGTCCGGGAAGGCGGCCAGGAGCTCGTCCTGGACCCCGGGCGGCGCCGCGCACCACAGGTGGGGGAACGTGTTCTGGTGGTGCCCTCCCTCGTGCAGCACCAGGAAGTTCTTTCCGCCTGCGAAGTACGACGGCCGGCCGTGGCTGACCTTGTGGGTGACCCCCGGCCACCGCTCGCACAGGTCGCGGATCCGTTCGGCGAGCTCCGACACCTTCACCCCCGCCCGAGGGTACCCGGAGGAGGTGGAGGGGCGCAGCTGCGGGTTCGTCGGGATCTCGCGGAGCCGCCTACTCCGCCGCTCGTTCGAGCAGCTCCGCCGCCTCCTCGAGCCCGCGGCGGAGCGCTGCCCGCGCCGGAGTGTCCCCGGCCGGATCCGTCGCGCGCGGATCGGCCCCGTGAGCGAGCAGCAGCTCGACCACCGCCACTGCGTCCGCCTCGTCGTCGGGCAGCGCGAACAGCAGGGGCTGCCCGCCCCGGTCGGTGGGGTGGATCCGGGAGGGGTCCCCGCGCAGCACCTCGCGCAGCCGGTCGAGCGCCGCCGCGTGGGCCAGTCCGCGCACGTCGCGGGTCACCGGAACGAGGAGCTCGACCATCGCCCGCTGCTCGAAGTGCAGCGCGAACCCGAGCGGCGTGCCGTGGTACGGGCCGCCCGGCCGATCCGGGTCCGCCCCGGCCGCGAGGAGCCGCCGCGCCACCGCCACCGACCCACACTGCGCCGCCCAGTGCAGCGCCCGCTTCTGGTCCGGCGGACACGCGTCGACCGGCGCGCCGAGCTCGAGCAGCAGCGAGGCGACTGGGTCGAGGTCCCGCCGAGCCGCGACCGCGAGCGGCGCCGGATCGGTGATCACGCCCGGGTCCTCCGCGAGGATCCGCTCGGCCTCGGCCCGATCTCCGCGCACGACCGCCGCCCGGAACCCGAGCCGGCCCCCGAGCCGGATCGGCGCTGCGCCACGGGCCTCCAGCAGCTCCCGCATCGGGTCGAGCCCGTGCAGCTGGGCGACGACGTGCACCGGGACGTGGGCGTAGGCGTGCCCCGCGTTCGGATCGGCCCCGTGCGCGAGCAGCCACTCGGCCCGCCTGCGGTGGTCCCGCTCGACGGCGTTGCCGAGTAGGTAGTCGAGGGTCGGCCGGCCCAGCACCTCCGCCCGCCACGCCGCCGGGTCGGACCGCTCCCACAGGAGCTCGAGCCAGCGGGTCTCGTCGCGCAGGAGCGACGTGTCGTACAGGACCTGCGGGTCGAACGCCGGGGTGCCGCGGTCGAGGAACAGCCGGGCCAGCGCGTCGGCCTGCGGGTGCTCGGGCCGATCGGTCTCGCCCTGCCCGATCACCCCGGCGAGCAACGTGTACGCGTTGCCCCAGCCGTCGTCGAACCGCGCGGTCGGGTCGGCGCCGGCGTCGAGGAGCAACGTCGCGACCTCGACGGCGCGGGTGTCGGTGAGCCGCCCGTATGCGAGGTACTGGAGCGGCTCCCAGCCGTGTGGCCCGCCGCGGGTCCGCGCGTGGGGGAGGAGGCGGAGGACCTCGTCGAGCTCGCCCGCCATCGCGGCGAGGTGGATCGATCCGCGGCCGAGGTCGGGCCGGCGGGTGAAGATCCGGCGGGCCGCTGCGAGATCCCCCTGCCACGCGGACTTCAGCACCTCGGCGGCGAGCTCGCCGCGGTCCCGGCGCTCGACGGCGAGGTCGTCGAGGGCCTGGCGCAGGGCGGTCCAGCCGGGCAACCCGTGCTCGCGGGCGATCGCGAGCTGGACGTCGCGCAGGCCGACCCGGTCGCCGACCGGTTCGGCGACCGGGTCGGCG
>JBEBJC010000281.1:0-9175 GCA_040080105.1 Myxococcota bacterium | reverse complement strand
GGGTGGCCCGGGGCCGCGGCGACCGAGCGCGGCACTCCGCGGGGGGTCGTCCACGACCCGGTCGCGCGGGCGATGGGGGGCGTGTCGTCCCATGCCGGGCTGTTCGGCGCGGCCGCGGAGGTGGCGCGGCTCGCCGAGCAGGTGGTGGACGCGGCGGACGGGCGGCCCTCGGCGGTGCCCGGCCGGTACCTCGCGGGGTTGTGGGCGGCCGGCCACCGCGGGGGGTGGGATCGCCCGTCCCCCGGGGGAGCGACCGGCGGGCGGTGGCCAGCCGACACCGTCGGCCACCTCGGCTACACCGGCACCAGCGTGTGGGTCGCCCGCCGGGAGCGCGTGGTGGTGGCATTGCTCACCAACCGCGTCCACCCGGACGACGCGAAGGACGCGATACGGATCGTGCGGCCGCGGATCCACGACGCGGTCGCGGAGGAGCTCGGATGGTGATCGCGCTGTTGGCGGGCTGCCCGCACCGCCTGACCGACCTCCCCGAGCCCCGCGCGTGCGCCGTCGCCCGCGCCGAGCCGAGCCGGGACGCGTGGGCCGCCGCGTACTGGGCCGATCCGGAGGGTGGCTGCGCTGAGGAGGCCCTCGTCGGGCTCCGCTTGCCGCGCGTCGCTCCGGACGAGGGCGCGGCGCCCCCCTCCGACGGGGTGTTGGTGGGGTCGGGGCGGATGACCCGCGCGGTCGCCGACCTGCTCGCCACCGTGACGCCGGACGCCGATCGGGTCGAGATCGTGAACTCGGACGGGTCCACCGTGGAAGGCTCGCTCGCCGCCGAGCTCGACGGGCTGCGGGTCCGGATCGCCCGGTGCGTCGACGGATCGACCACGGGCCGCGCCCGGGTGGTGGGAGCGATCGGGCCGACCGGCGCGGTGCGGGTCGGAGCGCTCACCGGCGACCCGGCCATCGGCGCCTGTGTCGGCCCGGCGCTCGACGAAGCCGTACTCCCCCCAGACCTCGTCCCCCGCCCCCTCGACGTCACGGTTCGGGTCGCCCGCAGACCCGGGGGATAGGGAGACCCGATGGTCACGATCACCGAGGTCCTGGGGAATTCGCAGAAGCTCGACGGGGGGGCGATGTTCGGCAACGCGCCGAAGCCGTTGTGGACCCGTTGGATCCCGCCCGACGAGCAGAACCGCATCCCGCTCGCCTGTCGGGCGATGTTGGTGCGGGAGGGCGACCGGGTCGTGTTGTGCGAGACCGGGATCGGGGCGTTCTTCGACCCGGCGATGCGCGAGCGGTACGGGGTGGTCGAGCCCGACCACGTGCTGCTCGCGAACCTCGCGGCGCTCGGGCTCACCGACGCCGATGTGGACGTGGTCGTGTTGTCGCACCTCCACTTCGACCACGCCGGCGGCCTGCTGGCGCCGTGGGCCCCCGACACGCCGCTCCGGCTGCTGTTCCCGCGGGCGCGGTTCGTGGTCGGGGCGGACGCGTGGGCCCGCGCCCGCGCGCCGCACTTCAGGGACCGCGCCTCGTTCGTTCCCGGCCTGTGTGACTTGCTCGAGTCCACCGGGCGGCTCGAGCTGGTGACCGGCCCCACCACCCCGGCGCTCGGGCCCGCGTTCCGGTTCCACACCTCGGCCGGCCACACGCCAGGGCTGTTGTTGTGTGAGGTGGCCACCGCCGGCGGCCCGGTGGTGTTCGCCGCCGACCTGATCCCCGGCCGGCCGTGGGTGCACCTCCCGATCACCATGGGGTACGATCGGTTCCCCGAGCTGCTGATCGACGAGAAGCGGGCGCTCCTCCAGGATCTCGTGGCCCGCGGTGGCCGGCTGTTCTTCACCCACGACTGGCAGGTGGCGATGTCCCGCGTGAATTGTGACACATCTGGCAAGTTCTCCGCTATCGACGACGTCGCGCACCCGATCGGCTGGTCGGCTTGACCCCCCTGATCCGGTGTGGCGACCCGATCGCGGTCGTCGCCCCGTGTGGGATCCACGACCCGGCCCGGCTCGAACGCGGACTCGAGATCGCGCGGGCGCGCGGCCACAACCTGGTGCTGTTCCCCGACCTGCTCCGGCCTCACCGGTACCTCGCCTCCGACGACGGGCATCGGGTGGCCCAGCTGACCGAGGCGCTGTCGTCTCCGGAGTGGGCCGCGGTGTGGATCACCCGCGGCGGCTACGGGCTGACCCGGATCCTGGAGCGGATCGACCCGGCGCGTGTCCGTCCGAAGCCGATCATCGGGTTCTCCGACCTCACGGCGTTGTTCTGCGCGCTCCAGCCGCACCCGGTCGGTCCGTTCATCCACGGGCCGGTGGTGCACTCGCTGCCGGTCACCGACGCGGGCAGCGTCGACGCGCTGTTCGACCTGCTCGCCGGCCACCCGCCGCCCCCGTTCACCGGGCAGACCTGGGTCGAGGGGGAGGCCACCGGGCCCGTGTGGGGCGGGAACCTGTCCCTGCTCGCCGCGCTGTGTGGGACGCCGTGGCAGCTCGACGCGCGGGGCGCGATCCTGATGATCGAAGAGGTCGGCGAGGCGCCGTACCGGGTGGATCGGCTGCTGCAGCAGCTGCTGTCGAGCGGGCAGTTCTCGGGCGTCACCGGCATCGGCGTGGGGCAGCTCGACGGCTGCGCCCCACCCGACGGCGCCGCGTGGACGATGCGCGAGCTGTTCGTCGAGATGTTGGCGCCGCTCGGCGTGCCGATCGTCGGCGATCTCCCCTTCGGACACGGCGCGTCGAACCGGGCGTTCCCCCTCGGCGGGGTCGGCCGGATCGCCGACGGGTCAATCTCGTTCTCCCCGGTCGCGCCGATCGCGCGGCCCGGTGTCTGATGCACGCCGGAGGGCACATGTCGCGTTGGGGTCTGGTGGCGTTGGTCGCGTGCGCCGGCGGGGAAGGGCAAGGGGACGGCGGCAGCGCCGCGGCGTGCCTCGGCGGCGGTGAGTGGACGTTCGAGTACACCCGAGATCCCGCGTCGAGCGCGATGTGCCCGGAGCTGGCCCCCGAGGATGGCCCCGCGGTCGCGTCCGACGACTACGAGGAGTCGTGTGACCCGAGCTGCACCTGCGCCGAGGAGTACGTGGGGTGCGACTACACCTTGAGCGAGGTGTGCGATCGGGGCGGCGACACGTCGAACATCGACTGCGCCCTGTCGCTCGGGATCGAGTCGATCACCGGCACCTGCACGGTGGTGGTGAGCGCCGGGCCGGTAGAGGTCGCGTGTGAGTACGCCGTCGTCGGCAGCCGCCTCTGACCCGAGCGCGATAGGCGGGCGGCATGTACGCCCAGCACCCGAACCTCGAGACCCGCACCAAGATCGTCGCCACGCTCGGCCCGGCCACCTGGGACGAGCCGATGTTGACCCGGCTGTTGGAGGCAGGGGTCGACGTCGCGCGCATCAACTGCAGCCACGCCGACCACGAGAGCATCCGACGCCAGGTCGCGCGGGTGCGGCGGGCCGCGATGAAGCTGCGCAAGCCCACCGCGATCCTGCTCGACCTACAAGGGCCGAAGGTCCGTACCGGCAAGGTCCCCCACCCGCTCGTGCTCGCCGACGGCTCGCTGCTCACGATCGTGATGGACGAAGACCTGATCGGCGCCGGCACCCGGGTCGGCACCACCTACCCGCAGATGGTCGACGACGTGACCGTGGGCGCGCGGGTGCTGTTCGCCGACGGCGCCCTGTCGGGCGAGGTGGTCGCCATCCGCCCGGGGGCTCCCGGGGAGGTCGACGTGCGGATCGACGCCGGGGGCGAGCTCGGGTCGCACAAGGGGATCAACCTCCCCGGGGTCGACATGTCGATCCCGTGCCTCACCGAGAAGGACCTGGCGGACCTCGCGGTCGGGTGCGAGGTCGGGGTCGACTACGTGGCCTTGTCGTTCGTCCAGCGGGCCGAGGACGTGGTGGCGCTCAAGCGCGAGCTGGCGCGGCTCGGCCAGCCGACGTTGCCGGTGATCGCCAAGATCGAGAAGCCCCAGGCGGTCGAGCGGATCGAGGAGATCCTCGCGGTGTCGGACGGGGTGATGGTCGCGCGGGGCGATCTCGGCGTCGAGGTGAGCATCGAGAAGGTCCCGGTGTACCAGAAGCGGATCCTGGAGGCCGCCGGCATCGCCGGAAAGCTCGCGATCACCGCCACCCAGATGCTCGACAGCATGGAGCGGAACCCGCGGCCCACCCGGGCCGAGACCACCGACGTGGCGAACGCGATCCTCGACGGCACCGACGCGGTGATGTTGTCGGGCGAGACCTCGGTCGGGCGGTACCCGATCGAGGCGGTGCAGATGATGGACAAGATCAGCCGCGAGGTCGAAGGCAGCCGGTACTTCCGCCCGACCCCGATCGAAGCGATGCCGAAGTTCGAGGGTGCCTCTGGGCTGGTCGTCCGATCGGCGTGTTACGCGGCGAACGAGAAGGGGCGCCCGTTGGTGGTGTTCTCGTGGACCGGGAGCACCGCGCGCCAGGCGAGCAAGGCGCGCCCCCGCGGCCCGCTGTTCGCGTTGACCAGCAACCCCCGCACCGCCGACCAGCTGTGCCTCGCGTGGGGGGTCACCCCGATCGTGGTCCCCCCCGTCGACTCGACCGACGAGCTCATCCGGCTGGGTGAGCAGGTGCTCCTCGACTCCGGGCGGATCTCGCGCGGGGAGGAGATCGTGATCCTCGCGGGGAACACCCCGAGCCGCGAGACGGCGAACCTGATGAAGATCCACACCGCCGGCGAGGGCTGACTATGGGCGGCGTCGCGCCCACGCCGCTCCCGCGAGCGCGAGCAGCCAGCCGAGGTGCGCGGGACCTGGGGAACCCGCGCACCCGCAGTCGATCGAGGCGTCACACCCGACGTCGGGGTTCAGGTCGATCCGGTCGAACCCGCACACCGGCAGCCCAGCGAGCGCGGGAGGGGTCACCTCGTCCCACGCGATCTGGACGATGTCGTCGCGGAAGCAGGTCTGCGCCGCGTCCGGGCAGGCCGAGCACGGCGAGCCCAGGCTGTCGAACAGCGCGCACACGTCGCCGGGCGCGTCGAGGCCCACCAGCGGGTACAGGTTCCGGGTGTCGACCTCCCCGTGGGCCCGACCGGCCCCCGACGCGCCGTCGGCGGCGAACGCGATCTCGGCGAACAGGTCGCGCGCCTCGATCTCGATCGGGCCGCCCGGGTCGTCGACGCGGAACACCGGTGCGGGCCACGACCAGCTCAACGTCGCGCCGTCGTAGGTCGCGGTGTCGCGCAGCACCACACAGGTCACGTCCGGCGTGGCCAGGACCACCGAGATCGTGGCGAGGTCACCGTCGAACCCCTCCACCACCACCGTGGGGGTGCCGAGCCCGGCCGCGAGGGCGGTCACCCCGGCGGCGGGGTTCCAGCTGACCGGCGACCACGCGCGCCCGACCAGCGACTCCGCCGGCAGGGGCGCCTCGCCGTAGTCACCGACCTCGAACGTCCACCCGAGCGCGGCGCCGTCGAGCGCGATTACCTGGTACGGGCCGGGCTCCCACCCCTCGGCGGGTCGCCAGGCGACGGCCTCCCCATGGGGCCACGAGTCGAGCGCGACCTCTGCGCCGCCGGCGTCGGCCACGCTCGGCGCGAGCTCGGCGAACACCAGCAGCGGATCCCACCGGGACAGCGGGGCCTCGAGCGCCACGTCGAACGGATCGATGGGGGTGGTCTCGACCGTCGGCTCCGGCTCCGGCTCGTCCGGGGCCCCCTGACAGCCCATCCAGTGCAACCACATCGCGCACCTCCCCAACCCGTTGTACCCGGCCGGTCACAGCACCCCGGCGTGTTGCAGCGCATGTCGGAGCGAGCCGATGAGCCGAGGCCGGCGGGCGGGGTCGGTGGCCACGTCCTGGCGGACCTCGAGCTCGAGCGCCCGCCGCCCGTGCCGAGCCGCGTGCCGATCGGCCGAGTAGATCAGGCCGTCCTTGCCCGAGTACGGCTCGTTCAGCGCCACCTGCCACCCGTCTCGGGCCAGGGCCTCCGCCATCGCGTGGGAGATGCGCTCCTCCTGATCGAACAACACCGCGAGCTCCATCGGCCGCGGGGGACCCGCCTCGTACACCGGGGTGAAGCTGTGCATCGACAGCACCACCGCGTGGGGGTACCGCAGCAACATCCCGTCGGCCACCTCGTGGTACGGCGCGTGGAACCTGCGGATCCTCAGGTGCCGCTCCTCGTCGGTGAGGGCCTGGTTCAACGACACCGGGTGGCCGTCGGCGACCCCGCGGAACAGCGTCTCGGCGTCCAACGGCCGGTTCGCGTCGCACAACAGGCGCGAGAACCGCGCGAGGACCGCCGGGGCGCCGATCGCCCGCGCGAGGTCGCGGGTCACGTCGGCGATCCCGAGATCGACCGCCCAGTGGGTGTCCACCAGCCAGCGGTCGCCTTCGGGCCAGGTCCAAGGGGGCGGCAGGCGGTTCGAGGCGTGCTCACACGTGAGCAGCACCCGCGCGTCGGCGCTGCCTTCGAGCACCTCGACCACGTCGTCGTGGGCTGCGCTCACTCGGCGCCCGGGTTTTCGGTCGAGCACACCGCCTCGCCGCAGTGGTGGACCACCTGCCCCAGCGCGTCCAGATCGAGGTGGTCGATCACCTGTCGGCGCTGGCCGGGCCACTGGCGCGGGGTCTCGTGCGCGTGGGTCACTTCGGCCGGGCGGTTCTCCAGCGTCGGCAGCGGAAGCTGTGGATCGAACCGGACCAGCGCGCGCGAGCCGGGCGGCAGGGGGCCGTCGACCGGCGTGAGCCCGTACGGCACGCGGTCGGTGGGGGTGAGGACCGGCAACCCGATCGACCGCGCGAACGCCTCGGTGGTGAGGTTCGGCACCTGGTCGTCGCCGCGCGACTCCTGCAGCAGCAGCGAGCGCGACCCGAGCGCCTCGGTCCACGCCATCGGGTCGACCGGGTCCCACCACAGCTGAGACAGGCCGTACAGCACCTGCCGGTCCGACGCCGAGGGGATGGTGCCCGAGATCACGAGCTCGAACCCGGACCAGTTGCTCGACCGCTCCAGCATCGTCGACCAGGCAGACCCGCCGACGTGCAGCACCGCGGCGTCGATCGGTGGATCGTTCGCCAGCAGCACCGCCCCCTCGATGCCGCCCAGGGAGATGCCGTAGTACAACAAGTGGTCCCGATCGGGGAGCGGCTGGCCGCTGGCGCCGGTGAACACGGGGTCGTCGAGCAGCGCGCCGAACCGGGCGTACTCCGCGAGGGTGCGGGTGTTGAGCTGAGACTGGACGAGCAGGTCGGTCAGCGTGTCGAACTGCCCGAAGTCGGTCGCCACCGCCACCGGGACCCCGAGGTCGGGGCGGGACAGGCCTCGCCACAACGTGGCGATCACGATGTATCCACCGTCTTCGGCGAGCTGGAGCACCTTGGACGGGTCGTCGGGGTCGTCGAGGTACAGCCCGGGCTCACCGAACAGGCCATGGCCGAACACCATCACCGGGACCGAGCCAGCGGGGCGGTCGCGCACCGAGGTGGGCACGTGCACGTACAACACCGCGTCGGTCTCGCCGAGCACCGATACGGAGCCGTCGGCGCCGAGCGCGAGCCGCCCGTCCGGCCCGATCAGCTGTTGCACCCGAAACGTCCCCTCCGCCGCGCGCCAGGTGAGCGGCGGGACCTCGTGGCCGGCGTCGAGCTCGCGCACGGCGGTGAAGGTGTGCCCCCCGGGCACGGCCCGCTGCTCGAGGGCCGAGCGGAGCGGCGCGGTCCCGTCTCCCACCGGGAACTGCCACGCCACCGCCACGTCGTCGGTCGGCACGCCGAACGCCGCGAGCGCGGCCATCAACGCCCGGTAGTCCGGCGCGACCTGCTCGAGGGAAGCCGGCGGGTGGTCCGAGATCAGCGCGTCGAACCGAGCGGGGCGCGGAACCGCGTCGTCGAGCACCACCACGGCGATGTCGTGCCCGACCCGCAGCGCCTCCAGCGGGCGGACCAGCAGCGCCCGCTGATCGGCGTCGGGGTATGCGTCGAGCTCGGCGAAGCACGCGACGTACCGCTGATCGGTGAGGTCGATCATCCGGACCGTCCCCTCCCCCGGCGTGATCGGATCCTGGGCCGGGAACCCCGACGGATCGATGCCGTCGAGGCGGAGGACCGAGACCTGCGCCGGAGAGAACCCGGTGCGCCACGCGAGGCGCTCCACCGGCAGCGGGGTCGCGCCCCCGGACGGCAGGTCGCGCAGATCGAGGTGGCCCGAGGCGTCGACGAGCTGGGCGTTCGGGAACGGGTTCGCCCACCCGTCGCCCAGCGGGCCCGTACCCACGTCCTCGACGTGTGGCGGCGGCTGCACCGGTGGGTCGCCGGTGCAGGCGAGGATCGCGGCCAGGATCACGGTCACCCCCGCCGGTCCCTATCCGGATCGACCGGCGCCGACCGGTCCAGCGCGTCGACCGCCGCGGCGAGCGCTTCGGCCGACCCGGACGCCGCGAACGCGTCCACCGCTCGCTGCAGCGCCTCCAGCTGCTCCCCCGCGGCCCGCCGCGCGTCGAGCCACCGCGCCGACAGCGCGTCCACCCGCTCGGCGAGGGTCGGACCGGGGAACGGGACCGGCGCGTCCCGCACGGCCTCCGGGGTGGTCCGGGGGCGGGTCTGCCCGGAGGCCACCGGCAACGACGCCCGCCACGTGGGGCTGCGCAGCACGTGGAGCAGCCACCCGGGGTGGCGGAGCGGCTCGAGCGCGATCCACTCGGGGCTGCCGACCACGGCCGGCCCCGGCGGCACCCGCGCGACGTTGCCGAGGTTCGGCCTGAGCCGAGACACCACCACGTCGCCCGGGTGGAGCGCCACCCGGGTCGAGCGCTCGTCTCCGGTGGGCCGGGGGACCAGCTCTCCGCCCGAGTCCACGTCGGCCAGATCGGCGACCCGCGCGCCATCGGCGGCCACGCGTGGGCGGAGGCGCGCGAGATCCCCGACGGTGAGCGCGCCTCCAGGCGCGGCGGCAGGGGTCCACGCGCCGGGCGGGAGGTCGCTCCACCCGATGCCGGCGCACAGGGCGTCCACCTCGGCGTCCGAGGTGCGCCGGACCACTCCGGCGCGCACGTCGTACCCGGGATCCCCCAACGAGGCCCACCGACACGGGCCGGGGTCGGCCGGGCGCCGCTCGAGCCACAACAACACCGCCCGCCCGGCCGCGCCGCCGAACGGGCGGAACACGCCTTCGGGGAGCGCGCACACCGCGCGCCGGACCCACCCCCGGTCGATCCGCTCCCGCACCGCCGCACCGGAAGGG
>JBEBJC010000280.1:0-9183 GCA_040080105.1 Myxococcota bacterium | reverse complement strand
GTGGGTGGTGGGGCTCGGCTTGGTGGCCCTGCTCGCGGTGTCCCTGCGGCACGTCGATCAGCTGGCCACCGCGCTCCAGTGGATGGATGGGCTCGGGTGGCGCGGCGACGTGTTGTTCGGGCTGTTCTACCTGGTCGGGACCCTCGCGATGTTGCCCGGGTCGCTGTTCGAGGGCGGCGCCGGGTTCCTGTACGGCGCCGCGTTGGGGATCCCGATCGCGAGCGTCGTCGGCACCGGGTGCGCCACCGTGTCGTTCCTGCTCGGCCGCACGCTCCTGCGCGACGCGGTGGAGCGGAGGATCGCCGCCAATCCGCGCCTCGCGGCGATCGACCACGCCATCGGGGCCGATGGGCTCCGCCTGGTGTTCCTGCTCCGCCTGTCGCCGTTGGCCCCGTTCAACCTGCTGTCGAGCGTGCTCGGCGCGACCCCGGTGTCGGTGCGCCACTTCGTGATCGGCACCGCCGCCGGCCACTTCTTCCCGGTGTGTGTGTTCGTGTGGACCGGCTCGACCGTGGCCTCGGCGCTCGATCTGGCGCACGGTCCGAGCCTGCCCGCGTGGGCCACCTGGGCCGGCCTCGCCCTCACCGTGCTCGCGACGGTCGGGGTGAGCACGTTCGCGAAGCGCGCGTTGGACCAGGCGCTCGCTCCACCCTCGGGTTAGCGTGGCCCGGTGTGGATCTTCCCCTGGCTCGCGTGCACCGGCGGTCCTCCGACCGACCCCGACGTCGATCGCGACGGCTGGCCGGCGAGCGTCGACTGCGACGACTCCGATCCGTTCGTGCACCCGGGCGCGAGCGAGTTCTGCGACGGCCGCGACGACGACTGCGACGGGGAGGTCGACCGGCCCGATCCCCTAGGGACCTGGGCCTGGTACCCCGACGCCGACGGCGATCGGTTCGGCGACCCGTCCGCCGCCCCGCAGATCGGCTGTGATCCCGGTCCGGGGTGGTCGACCCAGGCCGCCGACTGCGACGACTCCGACCCGACGCGGTACCCTGGGCGGCTCGACGGGTGCAACGGCCGCGACGACGACTGCGACGACGCGATCGACGAGGACCCGGGCGTGCGGTACCGCGACGCGGACGCAGACGGGTTCGGCGACCGCGAGGTCCGCTGGCCGACCTGTGACGGGTCGACCGTCTCGAGCGACGACTGCGACGACGCCGACCCCGGCGTGCACCCCGGCGCCCCGGAGGCGTGTGACGGCCGCGACGGAGACTGCGACGGGTTCGGCGACGACCTCGACGCGACCACCGAGACCTTCGTGTGGTACCCCGACGCGGACCGCGACGGGTTCGGGCTCGACCTCGGGTCGGTCGAGGCGTGTGTGCCGCCGAGCGACGCGTTCGCGGTGGCGGCGGGAGACTGCGACGATCTGGACCCCGAGACCCACCCCGGGGCGGTCCAGCGGTGTGTGGCGGCCGACACGGACTGCGACGGCGCCCCCGGCGACTCGACCGGGTGGTGGGACCCGGCGTGGCCACACCGGATCCCGCTGACCGTGACCGGCGCCTCGGCCGGGGTGCCGGCCGAGATCGAGATCGACTTCGCGTTCGTCGCGGGCGCGCTCGGGGAGACCGCGCCGCTCGACCCCGCGTCGGTGGTGGTGGTGGTGCAGGACTGCGCGGGGGCTGGCGCGGAGCCGCTGCCGACCGCGTTCGTCGACGGCCTGTGGACCGCGACCGGCCCAGGTGATCCGTCCGACGCGCTCGGCGACGAGGACGGCCTGGTGACGTTCGTGCCGACCGACGGCCGGTCCCAGCTCGCGGTGTACTTCTCGGTCCTCGGGGAGTCCGGCGGCCCGGCGTCGCCGGCCGGGGGCGCGGCGTGGGCCGACGCGACCGGGCTCGGCTCCGGCGTGGTGGAGGTGACCCTCGACGCGACCCGCGCCGGCGTCGCCGACCGGGTGTCCGTCGGCGGGGTCGAGGTGGCGTCGCAAGCCGACGCGCGCGCCGGAAACGGGGTCGAGCGCCAGGGCCAGTGGACCGTGCTGCGCGACGTGACGCCGGTCGTGTTGTCCGCCGGTCCTGCGTTCGCCGCGGTCGCGGTCGACGGGGAGCACACGGGCAGCTCCGGCACGATCCGGTACCGGTGGTGGTGGACGACCTGGACCGGCTCCCCGGTGGTGTGGGGGCGGGTCACGATCGACGCGGTCACCGACCTGTACTGGGACCACCTGGGCGACTACCGCGAGGCGATCCGCCCGTTCGAGGCCGTACCGGTGGGCCTCGGGCCGCTCACGACGTCGACCGAGGACGGGTTCGCGTCGGCCACCGACGGCGCGTTCGGGTTCGGGGTCGGGTGGGTCGATCCGCCGCTCGACCCGTTCGCCACCAGCTGTGACCCGACGAGCTGCCGCCTGGCGGGCGCCGAAGGGCAGGGGTCGTGGGCGTTCGTGGGCGCGGGCACCCGGCTCGTCGACCACCGGGTGCTGGCGTTGGCCCCGTTCGCGGGAGGCGAGCTGCCGGCCGAGGCGCTGGAGGCCGCGCTCGCGTCGCCGCCGGTCGTGTCCCTCGGCGCGCCGGAGTCGCTGTAGGCTCCGTCGGGCTCCGTCCTGCGAGTTAAGGGGCGCGGGCATGGCTCGCACCACTCCGTTTCACCCCCGAACCGCCGCCCGCTGTCGCTCGTTCCTGTGGAAGGAGTGGAACGGGTTCGCCGCGGTCCGCGCGTACGACAGCCACAGCGAGGAAGAGTACTTCGCGATCCGGCACCGCGTCGGGTTGATCGACGTGTCGCCGCTGTGCAAGTACGACGTTTCGGGCCCCCACGCGGCGACCCTGCTGTCGCGCGTGTTCTCGCGCGACGTGGAGAAGCTCGGCGAGCGGCGGGTGGTGTACGGCGTGCTGGTCGATCCCCGCGGCAAGGTGCTCGACGACGGCACCTGCGCCCACCTCGAGGGGGGCACGTTCCGCCTGTGCACCTCCGAGCGGTGGGCGTGGTGGCTCGAGCGCAACGCGCGCGGCCTCGACGTGACCATCGAGGACACGACCGATCGGTACGCGGCGCTGGCGCTGCAGGGTCCCCGCGCGCGCGAGGTGCTCGGGCCGCTGTTGGAGGTCGACGGGGCAGGGGGCGCTCGCACCGGGTTCGACCTCGGTCAGATGCCGTTCTTCCGGGTCCGCCGCCTGCGGATCGCCGGGAAGCTCGGGTGGGTGGCCCGCACCGGGTACACCGGAGATCTCGGCTACGAGCTGTTCGTCGACGCCGCCGACGCGTTGCCCGTGTGGGACGCGGTGGCGGAGTCCGGCACCGCCCACGGCCTCACCCCGTTCGGCCTCGACGCGCTCGACGTGGCGCGGATCGAGGCGGGGTTCATCCTGCAAGGGGTCGACTACTTCTCGTCGCGCGCCGCGATGATCGAGCCGCGGCGCAGCACCCCGGACGAGATCGGGCTCGGGGGCACCGTCGACCTCGAGCGCGCCACGCCGCTGCTCGGGCAAGACCAGATCGTGGCCGAGCGCGCGCGCGGACCGGCGTGGGACCTGGTCGGGGTCGAGCTCGACTGGACGGAGATCGAGCGGCTGTACCACTCGTACGGGTTGCCGCCGCACCTCGCCCCGATCGCGTGCCGCTCGGCGGTCCCGGTGTACGCCGAGGACGGCCGCACCCAAGTGGGTCAGGTCACGAGCTCGACCTGGTCGCCGCTGCTCAAGCGGTACCTCGCGCTCGCCACCGTGCGTCGGCCGTACCACGAGCTCGGCACGCGGCTGCGGGTCGAGCACACGGTGGAGTTCGAGCGGCGCTCGGTCCGGGCGACCGTGGTGCCGCGCACGTTCTTCGACCCGGATCGGAAGCGATCGACCACCCCCCGCCCCACGAACCCCGAGGTGGCTCGATGAGCGCCGCGAAGAGCCGGAAGGTCGACGCAGTGATCGTCGGCGGCGGGCACAACGGACTCGTGTGCGCCGCGTACCTCGCGAAAGCAGGCAAGAAGGTGGTGGTGCTCGAGCGCCGCCACTTGGTGGGCGGGGCAGCGGTCACCGAGGAGCTGGTCCCGGGGTTCAAGTTCACCGTGTGCAGCTACGTCGTGAGCTTGCTCCGGCCGTGGTTGTGGCGGGACCTCGAGCTCGCCCGGTTCGGGCTGCAGCTGATCCCGCTCGAGTGCTCGTTCACCCCGCACCTCGACGGCCCCGGGCTGTGTCGGTGGCCGGATCCCGAGCTCACCCGCCAGGAGATCTCCCGGTTCTCGCCCCGCGACGCGGAGCGGTACCCCGAGTTCGGGCGCGCGATGGGGCGACTCGCGAGGTTCGCCCGGCACTTCATCGACGCGCCGAGCCCCGAGCCGCTGTCGACGCGACCGCGCGACCTGCTGCAGCTGCTCGAGCTCGGCAAGGCGCTCCGTTCCCTGCCCGACGAGGACCTCGTGCAGCAGCTGAAGCTCGGCACGATGTCGGCCGCCGACTTCCTCGACGAGTGGTTCGAGTCCGACGCGCTGAAGGCGCCGATGTCGTGCTCCGGGATCATCGGGACGTTCCTCGGTGTGCGGTCGCCCGGCACCGCGTACGTGTTGCTGCACCACTACATGGGCGAGATCGACGGCGCTTCGCGGGCGTGGGGGTTCGCCCGCGGGGGGAACGGCGCAGTGAGCGAGGCGATCGCCGCCTCGGCGCGCCACTTCGGCGCCGAGATCCGCACCTCGACCGCGGTGGAGAAGATCAAGGTCAAGAACGGCAAGACCTCCGGCGTCGTGTTGGTCGGCGGGGAGGAGATCGACGCCGCGGTGGTGATCAGCGGGCTCGAGCCGCGGCTCACGTTCCAGAAGCTCGTCGGCGCCGAGCACCTCCCGCCCGAGTTCGCGGCCGGCTTGTCGACGTACAAGGCGCGCGGCAGCTCGGGCAAGGTCAACCTCGCCCTCGATCGGCTGCCCGACTTCACCAGCCGCCCGGGCGACGGGCTGCACCTGCGCGGCGACCTAGCGATCGCCCCGTCGACCGCGTACCTCGAGCGCGCGTACGACGAAGCGAAGTACGGCGCGTTCTCGCGGCGCCCGTACCTGAACGTGGTGATCCCGTCGCTGCTCGATCCCGGGATGGCGCCCCCCGGCAAACACGTGATGTCGATCTTCGTGCAGTACGCACCGTACGATCTCGCCGAGGGGGCCGCCGACTGGCCGAACCAGCGTGAGGCGTTCGGAGACGCGGTGGTCGACACCCTGGCCGAGTACGCGCCGGGGCTGAAGGAGTCGGTGCTGCACCGTCAGGTGCTCACCCCGTGGGACCTCGAGCAGGAGTTCGGATTGACCGAGGGCAACATCTTCCACGGCGAGCTCACCCTCGACCAGATCCTGTTCCAGCGACCGGTCCCGGGGTGGGCGCGGTACCGCACCCCGATCCGCGGCCTGTGGCTGTGCGGCTCCGGCGCGCACCCCGGCGGCGGGGTCATGGGGGCCCCGGGCGGCCTGTGCGCGCGGGCGATGCTCGACCAGGCGGCCGTATGAGCGTGGACGCGGTCGTGGTGGGGGGAGGCGCGAACGGGCTCGCGGCGGCGTTGATGCTCGCCCGCACCGGTCGCTCCACCGTGGTGCTCGACGCGCGCGACGCGGTGGGCGGGCTGTGCGCCGGGGCGGAGTTCCACCCCGGCTACCGCCACGTGGGTCACTTGCACGACTCCGACACCGTGCGCCCCGCGGTGGTCGACGGGCTGGCGCTCACCGGCCTCGCGTTCGCGCCGCGCGCGGCGGTCGGGATCGGCGGGCCGGACGGCGGGCTCGTGTTCGGCGACGATCCCGCGACCGTGTCGCTCGGGCCGGCGGCCGAGGGGTTCGCCCGCTGGCGGGCCCTGTGTGGCCGGGTGGCGCCGCTGGTGGCCGAGCTGGTGGATCGTCCCCCCCCGCGGATCGACGCGGCGGCGCCCCTGTGGCCGTTGGCGCAGCGCGCGATCACCGCCCGCCGCGCGGGCGCCGCGCTGCTGCAGGAGCTGATGCGCCGGGTCCCCGGGTCGATCGAGGACGCGCTGTCCGACCTGCTGGTCGATCGGCGGCTGCGGGCCGGGGTGGCGCTCGGAGGCCTGCACGGGACGTTCATGGGCCCGCGCTCCCCGCAGTCGGCCGGGATCTTGTTGCTGCGGGAGGCGCTGGCCGGCCCATCGGTGGTCGGCGGCCCCGCCGCGTTCGTCGCCGCGCTCGCGTCGGCGGCCACCACCCGCGGGGTCGAGCTGCGCCCCCGGTCTGCCGTGGCGCGGATCCGGGTGCGCGGCGGCGCGGTGGTCGGGGTCACCCTGCGCGACGGGACCGAGATCGACGCGCGGATCGTGGTCAGCGCCCTCGATCCACGCGCCACGCTGCTCGGCCTGGTCGAAGGCGGCGCGTTGCCGATCGCGCTCGAGGAGGAGGCCCGGGCGCAGCGGGTGCGCACCACCAGCGCGAAGCTGTTCCTGGCGCTGTCGCGAGCGCCGAAGTTCTGCGGTCGCGACGGGCTGCGCCGGTTCCGGGTCGCCGACGATCCCGATCACCTCGAGCGCGCGTTCGACGACGCGAAGCACGGGCGGATGCCGGGGCGCCCCGCGCTCGACGTGGTGGTGCCGACGCTCGACGATCTGTCCCTCGCGCCAGCGGGACACCACGTGGCGTCGATCGACGTGTTCGGCGTGCCGGCGGCGCCCGCCGGCGGGTGGACCCAGTCCGCGCGGGAGCAGCTGCAGTCGGCGGTGATCGCGCTGCTCGCCGCGCACGATCCCGAGCTGCCGGCGGCGGTGGTCGGGGCCGAGCTCGTCACCGCGGTCGACGTGGCCGAGCGGTACGGGGTGACCGGCGGCCACCCGATGCACGGGGAGCACGCGCTCGATCAGCTGTGGTTCTCGCGCCCCGGGATCGGGCTCGCCGGTCACGCGACCCCGGTGAAGGGGCTGTTCCTCGGCTCCGGAGGCACCCACCCGCACGGGTGGGTGGGCGGCGCGTCCGGGTGGTTCGCCGGGCGCGCGGCGGTCGAAGAGTAGTCGGCCCGTCGAACGATCGAGTTCGCGTCAGAACTTGAAGCCGAGCGACACCGACGTCCGCTTCTTCTCGGTGTCGTACTCGACCAACACCGGGACGCCCGCGTACTGGATCCCGAGCTGCGGGTTGATCTTCGACTTGCCGGTCACGTCGTCGCGGTGAGCGCGGACGCCGCCGATCAGCGCGGTCTTCGGGTTGAGGTACCGCGCGGCCTGCAGGGTCGCGTCGTACCCGAACCGGTCCTGGGTCTTGGTCGCGGTGGCGTTCAGCCGGACGTAGATGTCGCTGATCTTCTCCTGCGCGAGCAGGGAGAAGGTGGTCTGGTCCACGTCGAGCTTCTTGCGGACCTCGAGCAGGTACTTGCGGAAGCTCTCCGGGTCCTCGAACCCGTACTTGAACCCGACCTCTTGCAGCACCCGGTCCGACAGCCCGAACTTCGCGTCGGCCTCGACCGTGTGCTTGCCCGACTTCACCTTGCCCGACAGGGTCGACGTGCCCTCGCTCTGCAGCGCGGCGTTGAACTCGGCGAGCAGGTCGGCCTTCTGGTACCGCAGGCCGAGCGAGGCCGAGGTGCCGGTCGGCCCGTGCTGCAGCGCGCCGTTCACCGAGGTGTTCTCGTCCTTCCAGCTGCCGCCGAGCTTGGTCGTGGTGCCGGTCGGGCCGGTGGCGAACCCGCCGTTGAGCGCGGTGTTGCCCTTCTTCCACTCGGCGTCGAGGGAACCCGAGGTGCCGGTGGGCGCCCGGGTGAGTGAACCGGCGAGTGAGGTGGTCTCGTTCGACCACTTCCCGCCGAGCTTCGCCGTGGTGCCCGTCGGGTCGCGGCCGAGGGACCCTTCGAGCGAGGTCCGGTCCTTCGACCATGTGCCGCCCACGAGCGCCGACGTCCCCGCGGGGCCGTTCGAGAGCGAGCCGTTCAAGGTGGAGTTCTCGCCCTTCCACGACCCGGTGAGCCCGGCGGTGGTCCCCGCCTCGGTGTCGTCGATCGACGCGCCCACCGTGCGAGTCTGGTCGGAGTAGCCGCCCTTCAGCTTCAGCCCGCCGCCGCCGCTCGAGACCGAGCCCGTGACCTCACTGAGGTCGTCGTTTCGCTTGGTGGCGGAGGCGTCGAACGTGGTGCCGTTCGGGCCGGTGCTCGCGCCGATCGAGCCGTCCACCTTCTTGTCGCTCGACTCGAAGATGTGGCCGAGCGTGAGCGAGCCGTCGCTCGCGTCGTACCGGGCGGTGTCGACCGTCTGCCAGTCGCCGCCGGTGTCGGTGACCTTCACGTCACCACTCCACTTGTCGTTCTCCCCGCGGGTCGCCGAGCCCTCGACCTTGGTGTCTCCGCTGTCGCTCGTGTACAGGCCGCTCACGTTCTCGATCCGGAGCGACTTGCCCTCGATCTTGCCCTTGGCCTGGAGGTTCCGCTTGTCGTCGCCGACCTTGCCCTCGACCGAGGTCTTGCCGTCCTGGTGCGCCACGATCAGGGTGCCGGACTTGTACTCGAGGGTCGCCTTGAGCTGCTGCAAGGTGATGTGGCGGATCGAGCCGAGCTTCGCCTCGATGCCGAGCGAACCGTCCTTGCCCAGGCCGAACTTCTGCTTCAGCTCGGGCAGGTCCACGTCGGCGACGATCGCGGCGATCGCCGCCAGCAGGGCGACGCTGACGACGGTGCCCGGGTGGGCGTCGGTCCACCCCTTGAGGGCCCCCACCACCGCGGGGCCGTCGGACTCGAGGTACCCGCCGACCTTCTTGTCGACCTCGGCCCGCAACACCTCGAGCATCGCGGGGACCACGTCGGGGTCGACCCGCTTGTCGGCCGGCTGCTTCGCCAGCCACTCGAACGCCGCGTCGAGGGCGGACTTCGCGACCCCGTTCAGCTTCTCCTGGGTCAACACCCCGGACAGCGCCTTGTACAGCTCGCCGCCGAGGTACGTGCCGAGGAGGTCCTCGTACGCGACCTTACCGGTCTTGTCGCCCGGGCCGCCCCCCCCGTCGACCGCTGGCGACTCGGTGGACACCGCCGCTAGACTCGTGTCTGGGGCGGTTTCGGGGGCGACGCCGACCGTGGGCTCGGCGGACAACAGGCGATGGGACTGCGACATGCGAGCCATCCAACGTTTCACGCGCGACGGGGGAGTCCGTCGGACTGAAATCTTACCTTGGCTCCAGCTCACACGTCCACGGTCGTGTGCGCTGTTCGACGATGTGCGGCGGTTGTGCGGCCCGGAGCGGGGTAGGCTGGGGCCGGGAGGGACGAGGTGATCTTGGGC